>CAWLAZ010000111.1:0-5572 GCA_963854955.1 Phycisphaerae bacterium
CAAGATGCCGCATCAGTGGGCGCGGTATCGAATATCAGCGAAGTCGCATTTGTTTAGCAGTTGAGGTCGGCTTCGCCGAGTAAGTTGAATCCCTTTTTCAACAGTAAATTCGCACCAAGAGTTAGATCATCAATTGCTACGACGATGACAGAGTCACCGATATTTGATTGTTGAATAAGTGAATAGATAAACAGAATATTCAACTCTGCACCAAGCAAATATAAGCATAGGTCGGCAAGTGAATGCGATTCGTCAATGACGGTGACCACGACATTTGTTTCAGAAAATGCAATACCAAGTTCGCGAAGTAACAACCTTGCGGCATCGGCATTGTCTGGAATCATTCGAATAACAGCATGGTCTGAGGAATCAATTACATTGATGCCCATAACATGAACGTGGGATGCGTCATCGAAATGTCGAAGCAGGTCAAGTAATCGACCAACTCTGTTTTCGAGAAAGACACTGAACTGCCGTACGGATGGTGCTGAGTAGCCTTGTAAAGTTTCGGAAGGTACTTGTGACATGGTGTTTGCTTTTTATTCCCCTGAATTAAGACTAGGTTTTTGTTTTTGCATTGTTTTGCCATCATCTATCGGGCTGATAGTGACGCTATTTTTCTCACCAATCTTTTCTGGAACGTATGCATGATCACGTTTGTTTGTGATGATGATCGTAACGATGTCATCGTTCACTTC
Organism: Phycisphaerae bacterium; assembly: GCA_963854955.1. Classification (GTDB taxonomy): domain Bacteria; phylum Planctomycetota; class Phycisphaerae; order Phycisphaerales; family SM1A02. The sequence goes on from CAWLAZ010000111.1 coordinate 699, forward strand.
AATTGAACGAGCAATATCGAGGCCGCTTATGATTCGACCAAATACAGTGTGTCGACCATCAAGATGGGGGGTTGGAAGGTGTGTTAAAAAGAATTGGCTACCACCAGTATTTGGGGCACCTGTTTTTGCCATGGAAAGTGATCCAGCAAAGTGCTTGCGAATGTCGTCTCCAGTGTGCTCATCTTTAATCGTGTATCCGGGACCACCTGTTCCGGCTTGTCCATCGGCGTTATCTCGGCTATTTGGATCTCCTCCCTGCGCCATAAACTTTGGAAGTACGCGGTGGAAACGAGTTCCATCGTAATAGCCACTTTCTGCAAGCGAGATAAAGTTAGCAACGGTATTGGGCGCATGGTCTTCATACAGTTCAAGCGTGATGGGCCCTTTAGAGGTAAACACTTGGGCAATTGGAAGGTCTCTATTAATCGCTTCAGATTCTTGGATTACAAGTTCGATCTCATATAGATCTGCAGCGGTTTGGTTCTGAGCTTTCTTCGAATTGATTCTTGTGGAAAGAGCAGGATTTGCACTGAGTAATGACGGATCGATAGTATCGAGTGTTTCGACGGCGTCCTCAAACCGGTTGTTTGCATAAAGCAAGTCGGCGTAGAGTTGGGATAGTTCTATCGTTAAGGGCTCGCTCGCTTTACGCTTTTCGATTTCTAAAATTCCCTCTGTGTAGCGGTTCGCGCCATCGAGAAACCTAATCCATGCAATTGCAATTTCAGGAGAATCTGGATATCGTTTTGCAAGATCGCCGTAGACTATTTCAGCATCAGCGCCATCTTGTTTCAAACGAAAATTGGCCCACGCTAAACCAATATGTGTGTTTTCAGGATTTAACTCGGCGAGTCTTTTGAAAAGCGAATTACAAGTATCTAATTCGTTGAGTAATAAATTCAATTGCAATTCAGCAACAATAAGAGCAGCATCTTCGTTTGTGCTGTTCCATGTATTTATCTCATCTCGAAGCGCCTGAATGGATGCTATGTCGCCTGGTGCTAGGCCTCTTTGGTTCTTAATAGATTCCTGAACGTTCGTGCATCGTTCAAGGAGTTGGTCTGAAGTTGTGTCCATTGCAAAAGTAGATGTTGCAAGAAGTAAAGAGGAAAGAAAGAATGATTGCATGGGTGGGGGTAAGTCCTTTGCTAAGGTTAGGTAAGTGAGCAGGATAGCATTCTTAAACATTTGCCGTCATCAAGTTGCGAACAAAAATAGGAGAGACAAGCGAATTGTAAATTGTTGGCATTAAAAGTTGCCATTTTTCGTTGCCAGTACGCCCATTAAAAAAAGGCCCGGCGGATTCAAAGAACCACGCCGAGCCCTTCCGGGGGCAAAATGAATCGCAATTGCGATATATCAATAATAATACTCATTTGTGCTAATCTTTCAAGCGGCTGGTAGCGCCAACTTAAAAAGAGCTTGTTTCTCTGTGCCTGCCTGGTGTTTGCATTTCATCACGGGCAAAAAATAAAGGCCCGGTAGACGCAAGCGCCGTACCGAGCCCTTTCGGGGGCAAATAGTAAGAATGCGAATTATAGCGTCAAAAATTTATATCTGGGCATTAGTGCTCACGAATTCCTGCAGTAATTGCAATTGCTAGCGCATCGGCTACATCTGGCGGTTTTGGGGGCTCTGAGAGCTTTAAAAGCCCTGCAATGGCGTGTTGTACTTGCTCTTTTGTCGCTCTACCGCTGCCTGTAACAGATTTTTTAATTTCTGTAGGTGCTAATTCTACAAGAGGTAACTTTGCCTGTTCGCCTGCAAGCAGGATAATGCCTCTTGCGTGCCCCATAATTGCTGCAGTCGATAAATGCGCTTTGTGTGTAAAAATAGTTTCGACGGCAAGTAGGTCTGGGGAGAGTTCTTTGATGATTTCAGAAAGATCGTTGTAGAGTTGTTGAAGTCGAAATGAAATAGATGCATTTGTGTCGAGGCGGATGGCACCAGCTTCCACAATAGTCGGTGTGCTTGCATTGCCTTCAAAGGAAACGCAACCGTATCCAGCAATGCGTAGTCCGGGATCTATGCCGAGGACTCTCATGCGTTGAAGTTGTCTGTATCGATGAGGCCGTCCTTAAGATGTATCACGCGTTGACATCTTTTTCCTACTTCGTCATCGTGGGTCACCATAATTGTTGTGAGCCCTTCATCGTGCAATGCATCAAACAACGCGAGTACATCATTGCCTGTTTGTGAGTCCAAATTTCCGGTTGGTTCATCAGCCAATAAAATAGATGGTTTTGTTACAAGTGCACGCGCGATTGCAGCACGTTGTTGTTGTCCGCCGGAGAGTTCTCCTGGCTTGTGCCCAACTCGATCTGAAAGTCCGACAAGTTCAAGCATGGCAAGTGTTCGTTCTCTTCGTTCAATAGGATGCACGCGTTGGTAATACAACGGGACTTCAATATTTTCTTCGATGGTTAATTGCGGAATCAAATTGAATGATTGAAAGACAAAACCAATTTCTTGACCACGTATTTTTGAAAGGGTTTGGTCATCCAGTGATGCCACTTCATGTCCATCAAGGTTGTAATCGCCGGAGGTTGGCCTGTCCAAACATCCGAGGATATTCATTAACGTACTCTTTCCAGAGCCAGAAGCGCCCATGATGGCGATGGATTGTCCTCTTGGAACGTCTAAATCAACCCCGCTGAGCGCTTTTACAAGAACCGAGCCATCGGGTTTGTAATAAACTCGTTCAATATTTCGAAGTTTTACAACTGTAGCATCAGTAGGCATGGATACATCGTACGCTCTGCTCTACACTTCGGATATGCCAAAAGAAGCTTTTGATGCCTTAAGAAGTGAATTCAATGTGATTCCCGTTGTCCGCAGGATAATGTCGGACCACCTTAGTCCTGTACTGGCCTATCGCCGGCTCGTTGCGCGCGATGATCGTACCGCGCCAAGCTTTTTGTTTGAATCTGTTGATAACGGCGATGAAGTTGGGCGGTTTTCATTTTTGGGTGCTGACCCGATACTTGAAATTATTGCTTACGAGAACAATGTCACAATTCGTGACCACGCTACAGGCAAAGTAGAAACAAAAAAAAGCAAAAACCCCTTGGAGCTCGCAAGAGAAATATCCTCATCGTGGTCAGTTGCTCCACCGCTGACAACAAACGATTTACCTCTTCCAAGTTTTACTGGTGGTTGGGTTGGATTTGCGGGCTACGACACAGCAAGATTTGCAGAAATTGAAGCATTGCCTTTTTCAGGTGCATCTTGCAACGATCGCGCACTTCCAGACTTGCATTTCGCTTTGTACAAAACCGTGGTTGTGTTTGATCATGTAGCAAAAGTTGTGCACGTTATTCATAATGTTATTAAGGCAGACGCAACTGCTGAACAAGAGTGGGTTGATGCGACCAATGAACTAAGCAGAGTTGTTGTATTGTTGCAACAAGATGGCGAAAATATACCGGTTGGTACTATTACAATGGATCTTGGTACTCCGCCTCCAAAGCCAACAAAGTCCAACATGACAAGGGAGAAATTTGAAGCGTCTGTTCTAAAATGCAAGGAATACATTGCACAAGGCGATGCATTTCAAATTGTAATTTCTCAAAGGTTTGAGCATAGGTCGCACGTTGACCCTTTTGAAATTTACCGCGCACTTCGCGTGGTGAACCCAAGCCCGTACATGATTTATTTGCAAGCAGAAGGTTGTATTCTTGTAGCGTCTAGTCCTGAAATTCTTTGCCGTTGCAGGGACGGGCACGTGGTCAATAGGCCACTTGCAGGAACAAGACGGAGGGGGAAAACCGAAGAAGAAGATCTTGCGTTGGAAAAAGACTTACGCGGAGACGATAAAGAAAAAGCAGAACATGTCATGCTTGTTGATCTTGGACGAAACGATTTAGGCACCGTTTGCGCATTGGGTTCGATTGTAATTGAACGAGTTATGGACATCGAAAGGTACAGCCATGTGATGCACCTAAGTTCGACAATCGTCGGGCAACTCGAAGAAGGTAAGGATTGCTGGGATGCACTCGCTGCAACACTTCCAGTTGGTACTGTAAGTGGTGCACCAAAAATTAGAGCGATGCAAATCATCGATGAAATTGAACCAACAAGACGTGGTCCGTATGCAGGTGGGATTGGAATGATTGGGTTTAGCGGCGATATGGATATGGCGATAGCACTTAGGACAATGGTCATACCTACGGCGCAACGAAATGACGAGGGTTGGAGAATTGACATCCAAGCGGGCGCTGGGGTGGTGATGGACTCGAAACCAGAATTGGAGTGGAAAGAGACTATTAATAAGGCCGCTGGGCTTGGTAGGGCTATAGAACTGGCACAATCGGCATTTGCCTCCAACGAATAGGTAAACTATCAAGGTATGACTGAGCAAAGAAAGCCGCTTCGGCGAACAGGACGGATTTGGCTTTTTGTCATTAGTGTTACTCTTCTACCCTTCTTACTTTTATTTTTGCTGACTCGATCCTTTTTGCTTGCGCCGATTGTTGCAAGTATGATCGCCGGAAAAATTGAAGGAAATGTTGTCATTGAAGAGGCAAAGTGGGATTGGTCTGGCAAGATAACACTTGAAGGTGTTTCATTGCATTCTAAAACAATTTCGGATCCAACTTCGAAATTGCTTTTTACACCATTGGTCGAAGTTACCTTTGATTCCTTTTTTCCAACGGTGCATTCTGTTGCGTCGATATTGACGGAATCGATTACCGTTCGCGTTGCAGAATCTACACAAAATTCGGGAGAATTTAACTTTACAACATGGGCGTTTCTAGCAGGGGACGGTAAAAAAACAGCGAGCAGTGATGAGGTAAGTGGTTTGTCATTAGATTCGATACATGTTCCGCAAATAGAAATTGGCACCATTATCCTTGAATCGGGCACAATGCAGG
>CAWLAZ010000112.1:0-5545 GCA_963854955.1 Phycisphaerae bacterium
CCAATCACTTCGATTGCAGGTGAGATTATGCTCATTTCTCTATCATCACCTAGCGGAACAGTAAGCCCACTTGATTTACGGTCGTACGCTGAATTCGACCTTCGAAACAAAGTATTGTCTATTCCAGGTGTCGCACAAGTTGTTGCTATCGGTGGCGAATTGCCCGAATACCAAGTCAATGTAGACCAAGAACGTTTGCGCCTTTACGACTTAACAATTTCCGATGTTGTTAAGGCCGCCGGCAATTCACATTCCACCGCAAGCGCTGGTTATTTACCGAACGTTGGGAGTTTTGAAATTCCCATTCGTCAACAAAGCCGCGTGACAAAACCAAGTGACATTGCAAACACTATTGTCTCTTTCGATGATGGCGTACCAGTGACCATAGGTCAAGTTGCAGATGTTCGTCTTGGTCCAGCAATGAAGCGTGGAACGGGATCGGATAATGGCTCGCCTGCTGTTGTTATTTCAATTCAAAAATCTCCCGGAACGAATACGCTCGCCCTTACGGAGAAAATAGACACCCTCTTTGATCAAATAGAAAAAACTATGCCAAATGGCATGGTATTAAACCGCGATGTTTTCCGACAGTCGCACTTTATTAATCGAGCTGTTTCTAATGTGGCTACGGTGCTTTTTGAAGCGGTCTTTGTTGTTGCGATTGTGCTCATGTTATTTCTTATGAATGTGCGCACAACAATCATTACGTTAACTGCGTTGCCCGTTTCGCTTGCCGTTGGCTTACTCATGATGGACACATTCAATCTTGGACTCAATGTCATGTCCCTTGGCGGACTGACCATTGCTATTGGCGTTCTCGTTGATGATGCAATTATTGACGTAGAAAACGTCTTTCGACGATTAAAACAAAACAGCGCACTTGCAATAGAACAGCAACAACCGTTTGTCGAAATCATTTTTGATGCGAGTAATGAAATTCGCCCTGCGATGGTATTCGCTACGGTCATTATTGTTTTAGTTTTTGTACCGCTACTTTTCTTACAAGGATTAGAAGGGAAATTTTTCCATCCACTCGCATTAACGTACATGATTTCTATTCTTGCTTCATTGATTGTTGCACTGACGCTAACCCCTGCACTTTGTAAAATTTTGCTTGGTGGCAAAGCAAGTAAAACGCATGAAAAGGAATCGTGGCTGGTACGCAAACTCAAGAAATTCTATGAACAAGTGCTTACCGCAACACTTAATTTTAGGGGTGCCGTTATCGCGGGCGCATCCATCGCAACCATTGCAGCATTATTACTTGCAAGTACATTTGGCACTTCCTTTTTGCCTTCGTTTAATGAAGGCACGTTCACGGTCTTTTTATTCGCACCTCCGGGAACCTCACTCGTTGAAAGTAACCGCCTTGCAACTAATGTGGAGATGCAAATAGTTAACATAGAAGGTGTCCGTTCTGTTTCAAGGCGAACAGGTCGAGCGGAACGAGATGAACATGCAGAGCCCGTAAGCAGTTCTGAAATTGAGGTCTCTATAAAGGATGGTTTCAGCCAAAAAGAAGTACGGAAACATATAGACAAAGTGCTTGCGGCAATTCCAGGAATCACCACGATGGTTGGTCAGCCAATTGAACATCGTTTAAGCCATTTGCTCTCAGGTACCCCTGCCGCAATTGCCATAAGTATTTACGGCGATGATTTAAGCGTACTTCGAAAAGTTGCAAAACAAATAGAAGTCGTACTCGATACTGTTCCTGGTGCGAGGGATGTGAATGCAAATCGCGAAGTCATGATTACGTCGCTTCCGATTCGATACCGACATGCTGAACTAGCATCGTTTGGTTTAACTCCGTCCGAGGCTGCAGAACAAGTACGAGAGGCGATGTACGGTGAAATAGTCGACACCATAAACCAAGGCACAAAACAATTCAATCTTGTTGTTCGACTTGACAATTCGCAACGAGAAACGATCGAACAAGTTCGTAATTTATTGTTGCGTGGAAGAACGGGTGCAACTGTTCGGCTACGCGACGTTGCGGATATTGGTCCAGAACGTTCGAGTAATTTAATTACTCGCGAAAATGCACAGCGCAAAGCCGTTGTCTCGTTAAATGTTGCGGAAGGATCAAACTTGGGAGACCTTATCGAACAAGTGCGCGCACTTGTTGATCCACTTGTGCACGAAGTTGGTTACACCGTGCATTACGGTGGTCAATTTGAAGCGCAACAATCTGCGACAAAAACTATTCTCGCCTCAGGTGTTGCTGTTGGTATTTTGATGCTAATGCTCCTGCAAATTTCAACCGGAACATTACGGTCTGCATTACTTGTTCTTGTGAATATGCCACTTGCATTGATCGGAGGCATCGTTGCTATTTACCTGACTGCAAGCGGGAACATTTTCGAAAACACGCTTGCGCTCTTTGGTTTAGGCGGAACCTACATTGCGCCTGTCATCTCCATTGCAAGCATGGTTGGATTCATTACATTGTTTGGCATTTCAATTCGCAACGGCATTTTGCTTATCAATCACTACAACCATTTGATGGTGAGCGAAGGCGTTTCAATAAGTGATGCTGTTGTCCGCGGGTCAATGGAACGACTTGTGCCTATTCTCATGACAGCGCTTTCTGCAGTCCTCGGTCTTGTGCCTTTGGCTCTAGCTGCTGGCAAACCCGGAAGTGAATTGCTATCTCCTCTTGCAATTGTCACCCTTGGTGGCCTGATTACATCTACAATACTTAACCTCATCGTCATCCCCGCTGGCTTTTCGCTGGTATTCGAAAAATCGACTAATAACTCAGGAGCAACATCGCATGCGTAATACAACCATCATTTCAACCACACTTTTGTTACTTGTACTCATAGGCTGTGGCTCTGATTCACAAGATAAAACTTCCGCACCAGAACCTGTTGCACCTTTGCCTAAAGTTGCACCTACCATAAACAATACACATGGAAATATATCTACCGAGACGCCAGGAGTAGCAAAAACTATCACCGTCGCTGGAAATACATTCAACGTTACGGTAAAAGGATCCATTACGCCAAACGCAGTTATTGATGTTTCTATTGTTCAATCCAGCGGACCCACTGCAGCCGCGATACGTGTTTGGGTTGGTGATGCATCTGGTGTTGGGTCAATGAAAATAAAAGTGCATTCACATGGCGCAAGTTCACACGCGCATGCAAAAGCACCAGCAAAATTACCTGCAAACAGCGCTCTCTGGATTGAAGTTCAAAATGCTGATGGTACTTCTGGGTCTGGTTCTATACAGGTAGATTAAGGTAGTATTGACCTGCCAAAAAACTGGTCGTTTCATACTAAAAGTCTATTGAATCCACTTAACTGTTCATGCCCCCAATGTATTAAACAGAAGAAATATTCCTTTAGTTCAAACCATCGAAAAACTATGGGCCATCAATTGCGAATTCAAATAAGTAATCTGTTCCAGGATATAAATCGTCTACTGTGCAATATGCATTGCCCAACCAAGTGTCAATCACAAGCAACAAACCCCGATGAATTAGAACGGCCTTTGCTTTTATGATTGTTGAAGTCAACAAAGCCACAATAAATATTGAACAACCTACTGGTATATTAATGGCACTAAAATCGGATCACGTTTGTTCAATCATTCAAAAAATTGGTTATCTGTTGTCTAACAATCACCCCAATAATCCAGTAGGTAAAGCACATCTGTAACATTTACGACCGAATCACCGTTGAGGTCTGCGCGCCCTGCGCCGCCCCAATCAGAAATAATGCGAAGCATATCTGTGACATCAACGGTGCCATTGCCATCAAAGTCTGCTGGGCATGCTAGCGTTTGCGCAAGAGGTATCTGAAATACCACACCTTGCGAACCCGAATACGCAGGCGCACCAATCATAAGCGACCCGCCACCCATCTTGGTATTTCGGCCAAAGCCAGCAGAGCCATAGCCAGATGGAGCGATGACAGAAGTACCAAGTTGCCAAAAGTTTCCGTTTCGCTGGGCGGTGTACACCGTTCGGTTTGTGGTGGTGTTTGTTTGACAGCCCCAGAATGAATCGCATGTGCCGAAACTCAGAATGCCATTATCTATTTGCATTCCCTCGGGAAAGTAAATGTCATATCCCCAATCTCCACTGTATATCGAACCGCCACTGACAAATGAACTGCCGTTGCGATTCCACGATTCTAGATAATCGAAGGTGGAGTTGGGTCCTGAAATTGAACACCACGAAACGACCGTTTCATTGTCACATGCCACCCATTTGCCATTGGTATCGCCATCTTGAAGGGCTGTTGAAAATTCCCATTGTTCTTCACCTCTAAAATAGACATACGCGCCGTATACATTTCCACCTGAACATCCAAGCACACGAGTAGCACCAACTACTAGCATGTCACCTGCTGCGTCGATGTCTTCTGCAAAGAGCGTACAAGAAGCAGACCAAGGTGCAATCGTTTGCACGTGCTGCCACTTCCCTTCAACGCGTTCATACACAAGCACCGCATCGCGATACTGCTCTGTTGTATCATTACAAGAAATAAAAATTGCTTGGTCGCTTGCAGCAGCTAAACCAAAAGAGTTGAACCGACTCGTGTCAGGATTTTGTAATTCAGAAGTGACAGTCCACCCTGTTTTAGATGGTTCAAGAACAACACCTGCAATTCCACTTCCTATTAGTGCCACTCCGAGGAAGTCTTCGCCAAATGCAATCGAAACACTGCGACGCGTACCGATCTCCACTACATCAGTAGGAATCCAATCCTGTGGGGTATGTTCGTAAAAACGAATCGCATACGAGCCATCTATTTTATGGCCTACTGCAGCAGTATTGCCAAGCACATCCAGAGCTTGCCCTGCGTAGGATCCCGTTTCTGCCACTGGCTCAAGTTGAGTTACTTCACCAACTGCAAACACGCTCGGTGCAATTGTAAGCGTGAGAATGAAAAAAAATACTCTCATAGTATGAGTATACATGCAACGCAGCTATTTCCAAAGGAATTTACTTATACCCTCATTTGAGCTCCCGCAGTGCTGCTTTCACAGAGTATTCATTTGCAATCATGATTGTTTCCTATTAAGTCTTGTTTTCATGGGGAGATGGATCTTTTTAGTTGTACTGATCTATTTATAGTTCCAATCTTCTTAAGAAGTCTATAGAGACCCCTTAACGGACGGGGTTGTTAACTGGAGCCGGTCTGTAAAACAGAGAGTCAGAGAGTTCGCGGCGAGAATTTTGGATACCGGAACGGAACATATACGTTCCATCCCGTACCCCAGTTTGCTGCTCGCGAACCAGAGAGCGCGGGAGATACGCAGCAACGCCCGTAACCCTTTGCACGTCGCGACTTACGGCGATTCGCTGAAAACCGCTGAATATGCTCATCCGTTAACCACAAATCGCCTCGACTAGTTTTATCATTCGAGGCGATCTGAGTAACTCCCCCAATTGGACTCGCTATCAAAAAATGCGAAAGCGTTGTTTGGGACTGAGTTCTTGGGGTGGATTATGATAGAGATTCTCGTGAAAAGCTTACTTTTCTAAGAGATGCTCTGTCATAAGACACTGTGGCGTTGCGAAGCAACGGC
>CAWLAZ010000113.1:0-5494 GCA_963854955.1 Phycisphaerae bacterium
AACGTCGCCGTATGTATTGAGTAAATTTGAATTTGTTGTACCAGCCCCAAGGTTTACCCACTCGCCAATGACGCTGTCGCCAAGATGGCCATCGTGTGATTTATTCGCGTAACCCTGAAAAATAGTTCCGCCGACTTCACCACCCACTTTGCAATGCGGTCCAAGAACTGAATTGGATTTAACAAGCGCTCCATCTATAACAGTGCAATACTTACCTATCCAACATGGTCCTACGAGCACAGCATTTGGACGAATGACGGCGCCTTCTTCAATTCGGATAGCGCCAATACTTGCGTCCAATGCCACTCCTGGGAAAATTGTTGCTGTTTCATGCACATCGATTCGATGGTCGCCGGTTGTTTGGGTATGCACTGCACCTGAGAGTGCATCTGCTTGTTCTAGATCTTCTGCAAGCAATGAAGGTAAATGAGTCAGAATGTCCCACGGTGTTTTTATTTCAGGATGATCGACGTGCTCTGCCATTTTATTTTCCACATGCACCAAGCCCGTACGTGCAGCAATCATTTTTGCTCGCTGTGGATCAGTGCAAATAAATCCGGAGGGCGAACTTCCTGCACGTTTAGAGATACGTTCAAGGGTTGTCACACCACCAGTACGATGTTCAAACGAAGCACGTAAATCGGATAACGGCGCGAGCCCTTCTTGATGATCGTCTTTGATATACCACATACTCATGTTTGCATTATCTCCACGTTGCCCTTCGGCCTGTTGGTGAATGAAACTTCCAAAGTCCGATTGTCGATAAGAAACACCATCCTATTGGTACGGCAAGAAGCCCCGTATAGATCGCTGTACCAAAAAGTTTTACAAATTCTCCCATGCCACCCCCCACAGCGGCGGGATTCCACGGCATAAACCCGCGAGTAACGAGCACAAACGCATGCACGGCAGCGATGACAATCACTGATCCGAACGCAAAAAAGGCTATCGTGAGAATCCTTCGACGAAATACGATATTCCGCACCTTCAAAATCAAAAATGTTGTAGCAACAAAACCAAGTGCGCTTGGTCCAATAATGTGCATGCCTGCGCCAAGTTGACCATGCCCAGGTGAAAGATCCACCAAAGCGCCAAGTAAAATTGCCACGAGTATTGCAGCTGTTTCTGGTGCAAACAAGGCAATGAACACAATCAAGCAGGGCATCGCTTGGGGTGTAATGGAACCAGTTGATCGAAGGGTAAACACCTCAGCAAAACTTGCGTCAAATGCGAGCGCAAGGATGGTAGCAACAATGACAACGAGTGCGTTCATGGTGTTGCCTCGCTTCCAGTGCCAAGCACAATAACATTCGCGTGTTCTCGTGCACGCCTTCGTGGAACTATCGTGATGGTTTGCCGAAGCGGTGCCTCGTCGAGTTGTTCAATGGACGCAACTACGCCAAGCCCCAAGCCAATACCTGCCTGCGGCCATGCTGGATCATCGAGGACAACCAAGTCTCCTTTTTGAACCCCTTTGTTGACTGGCACTTCAGAAGTAAATGCGCCCTTTCCAGTTGGCGTCAATAAAATTTCTGCGAGCAACGGCGGACGATCGTCAAGCAATGGATTGGCGGGCACAATTACCGCGCGAAGGTAGCCTGATTCTTTATTTGTGGATGGAAGCAACTCCATTCGAGTCATGCCAACGCGTGCAATTCGCCCAACAATATCCCGACCAACAATCGCAATGTCGCCTTCACGAATACGGCCAAGAGATGCACGAGATAATTTCAACTCAATAAACCCTGAGGGGTCGCTGGGCTTCATTCCTGTTAAATCTACTGAAACAACCAAGGGTGGTTGAGGATTTCTCAGTGCTGACTCGGGAAGGGCTTGCAACATGCGAAGTTGATCAGCAAGTTCTGTCGATCGCAACATTTGCCCGTGGTATAACTGGCGATAGTGGTCGCGCTCTGCAACAGCAAGGTCGTTCCGTTCTTGTTCATCGGTTGGCAAATCAAATGGCTCGATGGAAGGGCGAACCCAATTTTTTATCATCATGCCTATATGCGAAAATGGTGTCACCGGCACGCGCACCAAATCGGCAACGTCGGAAGTCCATCCAAGCCAAGTTGCAGGAAGCAATGAGAGCAGCATAGTAAAGCCAACTGCAATCGGCAGGGTTTTTGCGTGTTTACGAAATGTGCCGTAGTTGCTCACGGTGTAGCAGCGGTACCCCTCCGCTTACTCGTCCATATCTGATTCGAGCACGGCTTTCCACAGCTCGAGGTTTTCAAGATAGATACTTGTGCCTTGGGCAACACAGGTAAGTGGTTCATCAGCAATGGTAACTTCTAAGCCCGTTGCTTCAGAGATGACAATATCAATTCCACGAAGTAACGCGCCGCCACCGGCAATACAAATGCCGTTTTCCACCAAGTCAGCGGAAAGTTCTGGTTCTGCGCGTTCTAATGTTCGCTTTACGACATCGATGATATGTTCGATTGGCTCAGACATTGCTGCGCGAATCTCTTCACTTGACACTTTCTGTTTGCGTGGCATGCCAGTGATATTATCACGACCTCGAACATCAATAGTGGTTTCTTTTTCCATTGGCGAAGCAGAACCCACTTCAATTTTAATACGTTCTGCTGTTTGCTCGCCAATAGTTAATCCGTGATTTTTCTTCATGTAACTGATAATGGCTTCATCAAAGTCATCGCCTGCAACTCGAATGGATTCGCAAGTTGCAATATCACCAAGCGACATAATTGCCACTTCAGTTGTACCGCCACCAATATCAACAATCATAGATGCTGTTGGTTCTGCAATGGGTAGCCCCGCGCCGATGCCGGCAGCCATTGGCTCTTCCACAAGATACACTCGACGAGCGCCTGCACGTTCAGCAGAATCAAGCACGGCACGTTTTTCCACTGCTGTAATACCTGAAGGGACAGCAATGACAACGCGTGGGCCGATGACTCGGCCGCGACCGCTTACTTTACGAATAAAGTAACTAAGCATCGCTTCTGTAATTTCAAAATCGCTAATCACGCCGTCCTTCAACGGGCGGATGGCTGTAATCGATCCCGGCGTTTTGCCGAGCATTTCTTTTGCACTAAATCCAACAGCGTTGCCGTTATTCAATACACGATTGGTTCCCCGCTTCACGGCTACAACCGATGGCTCATCTAAGACAATGCCCTCACCTCGTACGCATACGAGGGTATTGCATGTACCAAGGTCGATACCCATATCAACGCTAAACCAACTAAGTAACTTGTCAAACACTTCGTATGCTCCTCACATCAACACTACAATTAAAGAATCTTGCACTACAGTGGGGATGATACGGGAAATACGTCAACCCCATACAACAGTACGCCTAAATGAACTTATCGCTGGTCGATAAGGAACATAGGACCGCCCTCTGTGCGGTCAGTAGCTGAGTGTTCAGAATTAACCAAATACATCCAAAAAACGCCGCCTACGAGCAAAAGCGTCGCTACGACCAAAAGGACGGTAAAGACATCCGGTGCAAATGCGCGCGTGGTTGTAGGTGCATCGACCATTGGTTAATTTCGCCCTTTGACGGAGTACACGGTTGAACCGACGACGACTTCGCCGCGAGATGCATCCTCTAGGGTTACTTGACCAACTGAGCGGTTAATATCTACTTGGTGGACGAGAAGTCGGCCGAGGAATGTTCCATCTTCGCCAACAGTCATAACCCAGCCATTTTGTACGCCTTCGCGTGAGCCGAGGTTTATTTCAACAAGAACCTTGTCGCCTGCGCGAGATACTTGCAGCACTGTTCCTGTAAGCGTCTTGTTTGGTGCAACGCCGCTCTCGACGACGGCAATAACATCAAGGTCGCCATATTTTGCAACAAATGCATCGTACTTTTCGATCAACGTTGCAAATTGAACTTCCATCAATCGGCGTTCTTCATTTGCTTTTCGTTTTGCTCGTTCTGCTTCATCCGCTTCGTATTGGATTTGCTCAAGCGTATCTTCCATTTCCATAACTTGGCGATTGCCTTTAATAAGCTTTTCTCGCAAGTCGTAATTTTCTTCAACAAACCGTTGCTTCAGCGCGCTGTTCACCTGCGTAGCAGAGGATAACGATTGGTTGTTTGCATTTGCTTGGTCGAGTTGGGAGCCAAGCACACGAATTTGATCGTTCAACGATTCAATCGAAGCACGAGTGCTTGAGTGACTTGAACGAAGTGAACCGATTGTTGCTTCGCGCGCATCAATGTCTTGTTGCATCTGAAGTTGTTGCGAAATTAATGATTGCTCCGCTTCACCGGCACGTGATTGTGCGAGGAGTTGTTGGTCCTTAGCGGCGCGATACATCGACTTATAACTGTTCTCATTGGTGGTGTAAGTTGCCACAAGTGGAACCATTGCTACAGCGAGTAGCGTGACGAGTACGATGAATATTTTTGTCAAAATGTGCACGAGTTTACCTCTTACTTTGTGAACTAAAAACCTTCTCACTAGCTTACATTCGCCAGCCCCCATTCCTATCCCCAGAAAATCAGCAAAAACCTTACAGGGTGACGGGTAGTTTTACCTCGAGTACACGTTCTTGTCAATCCAAAACGGTGAGAGAATCGCCATTATTGATACGAAGAATGGCTCCAGAGGCAGAAAGCTGCACGAATGGGTCCACATCGCGCAGCATAAGCGCCAGCGGACCAAGCGATAATCGATTCCCTTGCACTCCAAGAGCAGCCGCACACTGGGAACGGATGTTCGAAGAATCGTTTGCCGAGTAGCTCAACACTATTTCAAGAGGCATTCGGCTCGGTGCAATTTCGGCTAGTGCTGTTGCGGCAACAAGACGAATTTCATCGGGATATCGCCGCGTCCCCATAATGATTGACTCAAGTGTAGAAACAACTTCGACATCATGAAGGTTGCCTGCAATCTGACATGCAAGTGCGGTGACTTCTGCTTCTTGTGCGGAACTAAAAATTCCAGCACGAACAACTTCTAGCTCTTTTCGTTCGCCAAGTAAAATTAACGCTTCTGCCATTTGCAAATTTATAAGCCGTCTTCGAATTGGTGTAATAGAATCTTGCGGAGCTTTTAAAGCTTCGCGAATCATATGCACCGCCGATACATTTCCCATCATCCCAAGAACAAGTGCAGCATTGCCTTGCAGTTCGGTGTCACCGCTTTGCAACATTAAAGCAATTGGATTCAAATCAACTTGTTGGCCGCACTTGTATAAGGAATACAATGCGGCAGCTTGCACCGATGCTGAGTTGTCTAAAAGCAGTGGCTCCAGAAACATTGCAAGGTCGCATAACTTTTTCTCGCCAACCATCATTGCCGAAACGAAACGAACGCCGCGATTTTCATCCCCAAGTGCAAAACGCAAAGCGTCCTTAAGCACAGAATTCGGTGCATATTTTAACGCTTCAATAGCGTTCGCTCGCATACGTGGATCCGTTGAAGTGGCCGCTTGCTGAAGGATTGCAATAGCGCGGTTATGTACCGCATTGCCATCGACAATCGTCGGAGACGATTTCGACCCCGCTGCC
>CAWLAZ010000114.1:0-5493 GCA_963854955.1 Phycisphaerae bacterium
GCATTAGCACGCGGTATGGATCCAAAATATTGCATGGCTGAAATGTACGGAAAAATCGGTGGTTGCGCAAAGGGCAAGGGTGGTTCGATGCACATGTTTGATGCAGACCATTACCTGTACGGTGGTCACGGAATTGTAGGCGCGCAAACACCCCTTGGTGCAGGTTTGGCATTTGCTACTAAGTATGAAGATGAAATTATAAATGGCGGCAAGTCAAACCATGTCACGCTGTGTTATTTAGGTGACGGTGCTTTGAATCAGGGCTGTTTCTATGAAGCGATGAACTTGGCGAGTTTGCAAGACTTGCCGGTTATCTTTGTCCTCGAAAACAACCGGTATTCAATGGGTACTTCGATTGAACGTGGTACTTCGATGGCGCACGATTTACGAGTGAAATCTGAAGCGCACGGAATTCATCATGCAATTGTTGATGGCAAGAATGTTATCGACTTATATTCAGATTTTAAATCTATAGCAGATTGGTGCAGAGAAGAATCAAGACCGTTCTTTGTGGAAGCACAGACATATAGGTACAAGGGACATTCAATGTCCGACCCTCGTAAATATCGAACCAAGGATGAAGAATTGGTCGAAGAATCAAGTGACTGCATTGTTGCACTGAAAACATATCTTGCAGAACAGCACGATGTGACGAGCGAAGATGTAAAGCAGATGGCACAACAAGTTAAAGCGCAGGTAAAACAAGCGGTGGAGTGGGCAAACAATTCACCAGAAACGCCGATGGAAGAACTCTACAAAGATGTGTTTACTGATCATTGGGGACCATACACGGGCACCTCTAAACCAGAAATGCTTGAAAAAGGAGGTGCGTGATGGCCGTAGCAACTGCAGAACGAATTATTGAATTCCGAGACGCGCTTAACGAAGCGATGAGCGAAGAAATGCGCAAAGACAACCGTGTCTATTTGCTTGGCGAAGAAGTCGCGGAGTACAACGGTGCATACAAAGTTTCCAAAGGGATGCTTGATGAATTTGGCCCTCGCCGAGTTATCGATACACCTATTAGCGAGAGTGGCTTTGCAGGCATGGCGATTGGGTCAGCCATGCGTGGATTGCGACCGATTGTTGAATTTATGAGTTGGTCATTTAGTCTTGTCGCCGCCGATCCAATTTTAAATAACGCAGCGAAAATGCTGTATATGTCTGGTGGCCAATTTGGTTGCCCTATTGTTTTTCGGGGGAACGACGGTGCTGGTGGACAGCTCGCTTCGACACATTCATGGTGTGTTGAATCGATGTACGCAAATGTTCCAGGACTTAAAATGGCAATTCCGTATGACGCATACGATGCTAAAGGCCTGTTGAAAACAGCGATTCAAGACGAAAACCCAGTGTTCTTTTTAGAATCAGAGCGATTGCTCTCGACAACGGGCCATGTGCCAGAAGAAGAATACACCATCCCCTTTGGTCAAGCACTTACAAGGCGTTCTGGTACTGACTGCACGATTATTAGTTTTGGTCGGCCATTACACTTTTGTCTTGAAGCGGCAGATGAACTTGCTAAAGAAGGTATTGACTGTGAAGTTATTGATGGACGAACTATTCGCCCACTTGACATCGATTCAATGGTTGCATCGGTTAAGAAAACAAATGCCTGTGTGGTTGTTGATCAATCGTGGTCTTTTGCCTCAGTTGGTTCTGAAATAGCATCGCAGATTCATGCGTATTGCTTTGATGACCTCGATAATCATGTATTTCGTGTACACAGCGATGATGTGCCCACGCCGTATTCGTACAATTTAGAACAAGCATACTTGCCAAACTCACGAAAAATTTGCGAAGCAGTTCGCCAAGCGACGTACAACGCGTAAACAGGATACAACTCTATGCCTCTTGAAATAACAATGCCACGGCTCTCTGACACAATGGAAGTTGGAACCATCTTGCATTGGCACGTCAAAGTGGGCGACGAAGTTTCCTCTGGTGACTTACTCGCGGACATTGAAACGGATAAAGCAACGATGGAGTTGCAATCATTTGACGACGGTTTTGTGGAATCAATTGCTGTCGAAGTTGGTGTGCCTGTCGATGTGGGTACGCTCATTGCGACATTAGCAGTCGAAGAAGGTGAAGACATAGCAACCGCTCCAGCATCTGCGCCCACGACTGTAGAGAAGACACCGGTAAAACCACCACCGCCACCTCGGGCAACTTCGGGTGGCGCCCGCGTGAGCCCTGTTGCTCGCCGTCTTGCTGAAGAACATGGCATTGACCTTGCGAGTGTGCAAGGCAGCGGTCCTTCAGGCAGGGTTATAAAGCGAGATATTTTACAACTTGTTGCAGCGACGACAGAAACTACTGCTGCAGCACAAACAACACAATCATGTACGACGGAAGTCGTCGCGACAAGTGCGCCTCTTTCTGCTGCGCAACCAGTGAAACAAGTGCAAGCACTTGCGCCAACGTCGCCATGGCAACAAGACCACACCGAACCACTGTCAAACATGCGACAAATCATAGCTAAGCGCTTAGTGGAATCGAAACAAACAATTCCGCATTACCAAGTCACGATGGATTTCGATATGGATCCACTGATTGAAATGCGAAAAACATTAAACGATCAACTCGCAAATGTGGGCGTGAAATTATCAGTCAATGATTTTCTTGTCCGATGTTGCGCGCTCGCTATGTCAACGAACCCCGCGTTTAACGCATCATTCGGTGGCGACTGTATTTTGTATCATGGCCCAGTCAATGTAGGAATTGCGATTGCACTTCCTGAAGAACGTGGCGGTGGTCTAGTCGTTGCAACAATTCGAAATGCTGACCAAAAAAGTTTGCGTACGATAAGTCAAGAGTCTGCGTACCTGTCAAAGAAAGCCCGCGAAACGGGGCTTTCTCTTGAGGAAATGGGTGACACGACATTTACCATTTCCAACCTTGGCATGTTTGGTGTCGACAACTTTACCGCAATCATTAATCCTCCAAATAGCGCCATTCTTGCCGTAGGCGCGGCGATTGAAAAGCCGGTTGTTCGAGGTGGCGAACTTGCTGTTGGGCGAGAGATGTCTGCAACATTAAGTTTAGACCACAGAGTCATCGACGGCGCGATGGCAGCCATGTATTTGAAAACACTTAAAGAACTGATTGAAAACCCAGCGTCACTTCTAGTTTAATACGAAGGAAATCATCTATGACCTCAAGACCACACACAGAACAACGACCTCATATTTACGACGGCGATGGCGACGCGCTTATGGAAGCTGACCGTCAAGCGAATCGATTAGTGATTATGCCCGTAGGTGACCCAAGACAAGTTGAAACATCAAGAAAACGCATTCGAATACAGTGGGGTCAATTCCTGCTCAATGATATGTTGACTAGTCGATATCGAACACTTGTCTGCGGTGTGAATCCTGTTGATAATAGCAACGGCATTATCAGTTTGATCGCGGAGGCACTTCCGGCAAGTCAATGGGACAACGAAAGTATCACCAAGTACGCTAAAGGATACGCAGAACTTTCACCGGACAAAACGCTTGTATTGAAATACGATATGGATGATGTCCAAGTGTTTGCTTTATTGCGCCCACTAAGCCGAACAGAATTTACGATGGATGACTTTAAAACTGGTTTTGAAAAAATTGCACAGATGCTTGAGGGCCGCCGCGAACGTATGCCGATGGCAAGTGTAAGTTTTCTTGGCGCAAAATCAAATCGATTAGTTGGTGCTGATGGTCATGAACCAAGTTTTGAAACTATATTGCGTACGATGCACGAAGCAGGGTACCGTGGAGATGTCTACCCTTCAGTACGCATGTGGGAACTTGCGCCAACGGGTGTGTTTGCAACGTATCCATTTCCAGCCAGCTTAAAAGTTATGCGCACGGGCGGATCGTAAGCGCTTACGTACGGGATAACTCGATTACCCTGCGAGGCGGCGGACGGTGATAACGAAGGATGAAGCCATGCTTTTAAGAAGCCCGTAACTGATTAAAGTCCAAATTATTCCAGCAACAACAGAGCAAATGCCAAGTGAAATGTTAGCTGGACCTATTCCATCAAGTAAAATATTTGGCAATGTTTCCGCAGGTGAGAGGATAGCAAACACAGCATTTACTGGTGAAAGGGAAGCGAAAAGACTTCCAACAAAACCCATGTTACTCGATGGTCCTAAACAAAGTCCTAGTCCGCCGGTGACTACAAAAACAAGAATTAGCGTCGAAACAATTGCGCCGATCGAATCTTTAGAACGCATCGACCAAAGTAAGCCAAGCGTTAAACAAAATGCAATGTAGGGAATGACTACACAAGGCATAAGTAATGCTGGTGCGTACAAAGCAAGCGGCACATCGATGGAAGAGTTCGCGATTTGCAAAGAGGCGCTTGAATCGACATCGATACTTCCAGCGGGGTCAATCAAAACGAGAAGTCCAATTGCTATCATGGTTATGCATGGGACGAGCGCCATTGGTAAAAGATGCATGACAAGCCCGCGTACTTTTCCATGCAAATAGATTGTTGGGGTGATGGAAGTCGTGAGCAATAAATCAAGCGACCCGTCTTCTCGTTCCTTTGCAATTGTGGATGCTGAAACGGCGATGGCAGAAAATGTCACGATAAGTAACTCCCCGCACACGAGTATAAGAATAGAACCGCGAAAGCCATCAGCACTTATTCCTCCGGTTGTATACAGCGTGACTAAAATGACAAGTGCGAGAAGACAAAAAGAAACGAATCCCCACCGGCTTGCAATACCGCCAAGATTTCTATGCCGTGTTACTCGCTCGCGCCAAGCAATAGGATTTCCTGTCACAACTCGAGATTTGTGTTGGCCGTCATTTGCAGTACATAACTGTTTAATCCAACTCGTCTTTATAGGGACTTGTCCTAATTTTCGCATTTGAAGAGAAGACCAAATAATGGCAACTGCGCTCATGCATGTAGTAAGCCAGCACCATCCTGCAACGGGGTGCATGGTGATCCATCCGATGATCCAAGGACGTGAACTAATTTCTGGGGTTACATATTGTGAGGGTGAAAGCAATGCTTCGAGCACAAGGAACGGATTAAGCGGTGTCAGGAATGTTGTCCAAGTGGCATTTGAACCAATAGCTACAGGTATGCGTAGTTGAAGATCTACAGCGTACGTTACGAGCAAGTAGAAAACAGTGATGACGAAAAAACTGACAGCGGCTTTTTTCCCCGCTGTTCGAGTGACGCTCATAGTAATTGCGGCTGATGCAATAAAGAATGCGAGACAGAAAGCAACAAGTTGCGTAAGCAAAATAGTGTCAATCGCTACGCCTCCAAAAAATTGTGTGACAATCATAAGAGGTAATGCGCCGATGAGCAACGCAGTTATAAAAAAGAGTCGGCCAAAAATATTGCCAAGAACTATTTGCAAGGGAGAGAGTGGAGTTGTAAGCAGGATGTCCCATGTCTTTGGATTCGCTTCTTTTGTAATAGCTCCTGCCATAAAAATTGGCGTGAGTAAACAAATGAGGATAAGTTGCAACATGCAAAGGTAGA
>CAWLAZ010000115.1:0-5481 GCA_963854955.1 Phycisphaerae bacterium
GATCGCAGGAATTCAAGTGGAAGTGCGAAGTCCGCAAGAAGTTCCACGCGACAGTATTGGTTTTTCTGCATTTGACGCAGTTATTCTTGCAAATATCCCACGATGGTCATTGGACGATTTACAAGAGCAAAATCTTTTTACGTTTGTGCATGATGTCGGTGGCGGGTTACTCATGACAGGTGGACCGACTGCTTTTGGTGCGGGTGGATGGATTGGTTCAAAGCTTGAACAAGCAATGCCGCTTAAATGTGAACCACCGCAAACAAGGCAACTTCCTCGTGGAGCATTAGCCCTCATAATGCACTCTTGCGAAATGCCTGAAGGAAATTACTGGGGCCAACGAATGGCTAGCGCAGCGGTAGATTCTTTAAGTGAACTGGATTTCATAGGCATCGTTGAATACGATTGGAATGGCGGGAACGGCACGCTCAATAATTCTGGATGGACACTGCCCCTGTCATTAGCGGGCGATAAAATTAAAGCACACGACGCAATCAACAGTTTGGTATTTGGTGACATGCAAGATTTTGAATCGCCAATGCAACTGGCTCTTGATGGGCTTGTAGAGTTAGATGCTGCACAAAGGCACGTCATTATTATTACAGACGGCGATCCGTCTGCCCCTTCACAAGAGTTACTTGAAGCGTATCGCACAAATGAAATTACTGTCTCAACAGTCATGGTTGGAGGGCACGGTTCACCCATGGACCAACAGAAAATGCAAGGGATTGCAATAGTGACCGGCGGTCGATTCTATATGGTGAACGATCCAAATACATTGCCAAGTATCTTTATAAAAGAAGCGCAATTGAATTCTCGCTCACTTTTGCAAGAAGGCGGAACATGGGATGTTGCGTTGCGACCAAGCATTTCTGGTCCAGTGCGCGAAGTTCAAGAAGTACCTCAACTTGGTGGGTATGTTGTTACGGGTAATAAAGCAGGGTTTGCACAAACACCGTGGGTTGTGCCAGTCAGCGATGGCGAAGACCCGTTATTTGCTTGGTGGCATTTTGGTATTGGGAAATCAGTTGCATTTACAAGTGACCTTGGTGATCGCTGGGCGACGAAGTGGCCAAGTTGGCCGGGTTTTCAAAAGTTTTGGGAAGCAACTGTGCGATGGTGTATGCGTGGTGCTTCACCACCAAACATGATGGTAACTTCGAAAGTTGAAGGTGGGCGAGGCATTGTGACCCTTGAAGCAGTTGATGATGAGGCAGGATTTTTAAACTTTATGCGTTCGAAGGCGGTGGTCATTAATCCAAACGGTGAAGCCCAGCCACTGACTCTACAACAAACAGGTCCGGGTCGATATCACGCTGAGTTTGATGCTCAAAGTAGTGGCGCATGGCTTGTGAATATTGCATTTCAAAATGGTGATGGCGAGATGACTGGGCGGATACCAACGGCGGTTACAGTTCCGTATGCACAAGAATATTCTGCAACGACCGCTAATGGCGCGTTGCTGCATGAACTCGCATCAAGCACGGGTGGCCGGGTGCTCGCACTTGCAGACCTTGAATCAATTGATCTGTTTGATGATACCGATGTTGTTTTCCCAGAAAGCCCACAATCAATATGGGATTTGCTTGCAATACTTGCAGCATCCATTTTGATCATCGATGTTGCAATTCGCCGCCTTTGGATGGATAAGAAAAGCATGAAATCAATGCTTGCCCCAGTTGGCTCTGTGACGACTGGGTCAGTTGACGCACTTCGAAAAGTACATAGGCAAGTTGAAAAGAATAATGAAGAGCCACACATACAATCTTCTTTGCCTACATCAAAGAAACAAGATTTGTCTGCTCCAAAAGATTCAATTGAAGCGCAAGATGACAACTTAAGCCAGTTATTAAAAAATAAACGTAAGCGAAGTGGTGGCGATAAGGAATGAAGCTTACTGCGAAAAATCTTCCGAGAGAAATGAAAACGGCAGAGGATGTTCGCGTCGCATGTTCAATTATTAAAGCTGGTTTCTCGAAGATGCGACGTGAAGTAAGCAAAGTTATAGTTGGCCAAGAGCGCGTTGTTGATTTAGTGTTAGTCGCCATTTTTGCAAATGGGCATGTGCTGCTCGAGGGTCCTCCTGGATTAGGCAAAACATTACTTGTACGAACAATGGGTGATGTGATGCAACTTTCAATGGGACGAATTCAATGCACTGCAGATTTAATGCCTGCAGATATTGTTGGTACAACAATAGTGGATGAAGACCCCATAACAAATGCCCGTCGCTTCACTTTTCATAAGGGACCTGTGTTTAACCAACTTCTGCTTGCAGATGAGATAAACCGAGCAACGCCAAAATGCCAATCGGCGCTACTTGAATCTATGCAAGAACATTCGGTGTCTATTGATGGAAAAACTCGTTTGCTTCCAGATCCGTTCTTCGTACTTGCAACACAAAACCCTATAGAGCAAGAAGGGACATATCCACTTCCTGAGGCACAGCTTGATCGCTTCATGTTTAAGATTGATGTTGGGAACGCTTCACAAGAAGATTTATATGAGATTGTTATTAGAACAACAGGCGGTGTCCACGTTGATGCAGACGTCATTGTTCAGGGTGATTTTATTCTTGCAACACAACAAATTATTCGTCATGTTGTTATTGCTCCACATGTGCAAGATTATGTGACGAGATTGGTTCTTGCGACCCATGCAGGTTCTGCATTCGCACCCAACTGGGTGCAAGACTCTATTAGTATTGGAGCAAGCCCTCGTGGTGCTCAGGCAATTGTGTCAACTTCAAAGGTGGCGGCTGTGGTTGATGGTCGCTTTGCAGTTTCAATGCGTGATATTCAAGCGGTAGCAATTCCTGCCTTACAACATCGAGTTGCTCGGACATTTGAGGCAGAAACTGCTTCGCGTTCTACAAGCAGCATGATTGCACGATTACTTGAAGAAGTGCCTTTTTTTGAAGAGGGTGTAAAGTAATGTCTGAGTTTGGAAAGACTATGCATTCAAGACCAGACAAGGTAGACGCACTTCTTGGTTCCAAATTGATGTCGTCCCTCGATAAGCTTGATATTGTTGCAAGAAAAATATTTAGCGGAAAAACTCAGGGTGAACGACGAAGTCGACGCAAGGGCATGAGCGTTGAATTTGCGGACTACAGACAGTACACAGCTGGCGATGATTTACGTTTTATCGATTGGAATGTGTACGCTCGACTTGACCGCCTGTTTATGAAAATATTTTTGGAGGAAGAGGAACTGACTCTGGGAATTGCCATTGACGCAAGCGCGTCGATGGAATTTGGCAATCCAAATAAATTTGATTTTGTGAGACGACTTGCAATGGCGCTTGGTTACATTGCTCTAAGTAGCCACAATAAAGTTTCACTTTTTTCGTTCAATGATAAAGGAGTGAAACGGCTTTCCTCTTTGCGTGGTAGAAAGCGAACCAGAGATGTTGGACAATGGTTGTTGGATTTGATCCCAGAGGGTGGCACATCATTTGTTGATGCGTGTAAAATAATTTCAACTTCAAGGCAAGGCCGAGGGGTCTTAGTTGTATTGAGTGATTGTTTTGAAACTGAGGGTGTTAAGCAGGGGTTGTCTTACCTAGTTGGCGGTGGATGGGATGTTTTTGTTATGCAAATTTTATCTCCAGAAGAAATTGATCCAATTCAGGCAGGTCTGGAAGGCGACTTACGATTGGAAGATGCGGAATCCTCGGATGCCTGTGAAATTACAGTGACTGCACCTTTGGTTGAGAAGTATAAAAAACGATTGCAACTGTATTGCGAAGAAATTCGCGAGCAATGCACAAGAGTGGGCGCAGGAAGTGTGAAGGTTTCGACAAATGTTGACATGGAACAACTTATCGTCGAGTATTTGCGAAGTCGAGGGTTACTCAGATGACGTGGGTAACACCTGGAACTGGATTAATGCTCGGCGCGATTACGATTCCGTTGTTGTTGTTATTGTATTTTTTACGCTTGCGAAGGCAACCACTACGAATTTCATCAACCATGCTATGGGAAGGGGCAGTGGAAGATTTGCATGCGAACTCACCGTTTCAAAGGTTGCGGCCAAGTTTGTTGCTTCTTTTGCAATTGATAGCTTTATTACTTGTGGTGCTTTCTCTTATGCAACCTCAAATTGAAGGCGGTTCGCCTAAGCAAGGCAAGCATGTTCTATTGATTGATCGGTCCGCGTCAATGGCATCGGAAAATAGCGATGGAAAGACACGCTTAGAACAAGCGAAAGAACAAGCTAAAGAGCTAGTCACGCAACTACATGGTGGCGGATTGTTTTCAGGAAGTGGTGGCGATACGATGATTATCGCATTCGCTGATACAGCTGATATAAGCATCCCATTTACAAATTCAGAACAACAACTCAATGCAGCTATTGATGCAATCGAGTTAACGCACGGCACATCAAACATCGGTGATGCCTTAAAACTTGCACGCGCGTACACGACAAATGTTGACCCAGAGAAAAATGGTTTGTCGCTAAGCGAGTCTGCTCAATTAGAACTCTTTAGTGATGGTGCGATCCAAGGGATGCAGTCCGAAGCTCTTCAACGAGGCGAAACATTACGGTACCATCAATTTGGAGAAGAGACAGATTCGAATGTTGGCATTGGAATGATGAGTGCCAAGCGAATTTCAGAAGCGAGTGAAGACGTACAGGTTTTTCTTTCACTAGTGAACACAAACACGCACGTTGTAACGGTGGATGTTGAAGTGGCAGTAAATGGTGTGCCGATTGGTATCCAACAAGTGAATATACCAGCCAAAGAATTAGATGCGCTTGGGACGGCAAGTGTTGTGTTTTTACCATTTCCTATACCAAGTGGCGGAGTCATTCTTGCCACAATAGACGCAAACGATGCCTTGCCAATTGATAACATTTCATCCCTTGTGATTGCTCCGCCGAAGGACTTAAAGGTGTTACTTTCAGAAAATGGTCCACCGCTTATCCGAACGGTGCTCGAAGGGATGCCACTAGCGGAACTAAGAATTGTGCGTCCAAGTCAGTTACGAGATATGATTTCTTCTGGTGAATCGGGGCAATACGATGTACTAGTTACGCGTGATGTTTCACTTGACATGTTGCCTATGGGTAAGTTCCTTATTTTTGGCAAGCCACCAAAACTTAAAGCGTTTTCTACATTTGTAAAGGGCGAAGCACAAGTCATGCTTGTTGCAAATGAATCACACCCTGTGATGCGCTTTGTTCGTTTTGAAGATATCGTAGTTTCTCAAGGTTATGAAGTTGCAATTGACAACAGCGTGGAGACATTGCTTGAGGGGAGCGGTTGGCCAGCGGTTATGTCTGCTCGAGTTAATGGAGTGCAAGTGTTGTACGTTGCTTTCGATCCTCTTGAAAGCAACTGGCCATACCTTCGTAGTTTTCCATTCTTTATATATAATGCGGTGCACTATTTAGGTCGATCTGGGGACGCGCTTTCAACAGCGATTCGACATGTTGGAGAAACAATACGTTTGGATATTCCTGTAGGAATAGAAAC
>CAWLAZ010000116.1:0-5454 GCA_963854955.1 Phycisphaerae bacterium
TGGCTCAGACAGTTGGTTTGCCCAGCCACCGGAAGTATTGCTTACGCATTGGGACAACCCCGACAATATTGATTTGACAAAGCTCGAAAAAATGCATGATATCTTCGATGTATGGTTCGAATCAGGTACTTCTTGGCATGCAGTCATGCAAGCGCGTGGGCAGGGCTACCCTATGGATTTATATCTAGAAGGAAGTGACCAACATCGTGGGTGGTTCCAACTTTCGATGTTGCCGGCTTTGGCAACAACAGGAAAATCGCCTTTCAAAACGGTGTTAACTCACGGGTTCATGGTTGGTAAAGACGGCAAAAAAATGAGCAAGAGTGGCGGTAATGCTTTGAACGTAGATGAACTGCTTAAAGATTTTGGCGCGGATGTTTGCCGTTGGTGGGTAGGCTCGCTCGCTTATGAAAACGATATAAAAGTTGATATGGGTTACTTTGAAATTGCTGCAGAAAGTTATCGAAAAGTTCGTAATACGCTTCGTTTCTTGCTTGGTAATGTTGGCGATGCTGATGATGTCGATGTCGCACCAAATTCGATAGACGGGTGGGTTCTTGGTGAACTTGCAAAATTAGAAACAAAAGTTGTGGGTGCGTTGCACTCATACGAATTTAGAATTGCCCAACAAGCGCTCTATGATTTTTGTAATGATACGCTTTCGTCAGTTTACCTTACCGCCGTAAAAGACCGTTTGTACTGCGATGCTGAAAATTCGCAACGCAGTAAGCAAACTTCAGCCACTATAAAAACAATATCCGACACCCTCGTGCGCCTGCTTGCGCCTTTTATGCCGCATACCGCAGATGAAGCATGGCGAGCATTGCACGGCGACGATGCAGGGTGCGTGCACATGCAGGAATTTTCATCCATCGCCTTTTCTGCTGACGATGCTTGGGATGAAGTGATGGCTGTTCGCGTCAAAGTATTGAAGGCACTCGAAGAAGCAAAAGAAAAAGGCATAGACAATCCGCTTGATGCTGGGTTGATTTTGCCAGAATCGATTTCAGCCTTTGATGCGGTTGATATGGCGGATCTTTGCGGCGTTTCGCAAGTTAAGTTTGAGGGCAGTTCTGTTGTTGTTCAAGATTTACGCGGAGAACCTCGATGCGACCGTTCATAGAAACGTGACGGCACCGTGAAACTTCGAAGTGATGGCGGAATGTTAAGCGAGCGCGATGCGAAAGCTGTCGGTGTCGAGTAAACTGCTCGAACTATGACTGAATTCCTCCCCCAAATAGCGTACGACGATTTTGCAAAACTAGATTTACGCGTTGTGACTGTCACGAAGGCTGAGTTGCACCCCGATGCAGACCGACTTTTAAAGTTGCAAATTGATGACGGCACGCCTGAAGGTCGTCAAATTTGCGCGGGAATGAAGGCGTGGTATGCTCCGGAAGACCTCGAAGGTTCGCAAGTAATTATTGTTGCGAATCTTGAGCCACGAAAAATTCGTGGTGAAATTAGCGAGGGCATGGTCATTGCCGCTACAAAACGCATCGGCGAAGATGCCGAGGACGTTGCGGTTCTTCGATGTGACCGAGCAATGCCCGCTGGTTCAAAAGTTAGTTAACTTCGCTGTCTTCAGTTTCTTCTTCATTGCGTGAACCACGTTCAAAATTGTGTCGTTCCGCTAATGTTTCGAATGAAAATGTGTCACTGATAGCAGCGACGCCACCAAGTTCATCAAAAGACATCATTGTTTGAAGTATCGCTGAATTGCCACCGGTAAAGTCGCGCGCAAGTTCAATAGAAGCTGGGGTTGTATTTGTAACCCGTACGAGTACAAGCGCCATGTTTTCGTTTGAAGGAACGATGAAAATCTGTTTGTTTATTGGCAATGATGCGACGGGTGTGTCAAGAGGTAAATCGTTTGCGTGTGCGGTGATCGCCTTGATGGTGTCGCTGTCAATTTTTTCGAGTGATGGGATTGAAGAAACCATAT
The DNA here is from genome assembly GCA_963854955.1 of Phycisphaerae bacterium. Classification (GTDB taxonomy): domain Bacteria; phylum Planctomycetota; class Phycisphaerae; order Phycisphaerales; family SM1A02. The sequence goes on from CAWLAZ010000116.1 coordinate 1,946, forward strand.
CTGCTATTTGTTGCCCTACTGAAAGTCGTTGCATAATGGACTGCGTCATGAGTGGCCTTGCAGTCTCAGGGTCAAGTATTGCAGGAATGCCTGTGTCTACCATCGAGACTGAACGTGCTTGGTTTACCCGTGTGTTATATTTGATGGATGCTGCGAGCATGCCATCTTTGCGCGCGAGCAGCTCAATCAACTCTGTCTCCGCTTGCAGCGTTTCCCATCGTGCGATTCGTCCAAGGTCATAGGATACGTCTTCGTTCACTTCTTCAACAGAGTGAGGCCGGCGAGATGGGTCGGTGTCCGTAATGCGGAACACAAGTAAGTCGCCATTTGGTGTTTGAATGACGGCACTCGCAACGTCTTGTTGGATTCTGTACACGCCTTCAGGATTGAACTCTTTTGCAGAACTGATAAGTGTTTGCATGCTGACTGGAAGGTCACCAAGATTAACAGCTTGTTCATTGCCGATGACTGGAATGGTTGAAACATCTTCTGTTGTCACCCAGCTAGCGTTTGCGCCGTATTCCGGAAGCGTGAGTGCGAACTCTGCTTGTAAGGAAGATGCGAGGGTTTCAAGATCAAGTTTTGTGTTGTTCCAGTTTTCTGGAAGGACAACAAACCCATTGAGTTCATTTAGTCCACGGCGTGGGTTGCGAAGTTGCTCAGAAATACTTCTTGCAATTAAAGACCGTGTTTTTGCAGTGAGCTCTTGGAGGTACGCTTCTGAAACTTCCGTTGGAATGGTGTCGGTTGAACCAATTGCGGGAAAGTTAGGATTGCTCTCATTGCGTCGCCAATATTTACGTTGTTGCCGTGATGAAAAGTCATCGCTTGTTTCAGTTGCTTGGCTGATTGTACTAGCAGGTATTTTTAACCATTCAATCTTAAATCGGTCAGGAAGTTTGTACCCAAACCCGTGGTCGCCAAGACCTTCAGGTGTGTCTGCCCATGCCTCAAATTGTGTGTTCATAGCTTCTGCAGAGAACGACCCATTGTCTTCTGGAGTTGCAGGAATAACAATAGTTTCAATTTCTACTGTGGAAAGTAAATCGTTTGCCGCAGTATGCAGCCGCCGGTCTGAGAAACGACCTGCTGATTGGTACATTTTGGCGAGGCGTTGCACGCCTTGTAAATGCGCGAGCGCTTCAAGAACTTGTTGTGGTCTTGCGCCAGCGTTTCGGGAAATGTTTATAAGAGTTGCGTTATCAATCGCAATGGATTGAATTGGTGGCGTAAGACCGGCTTGGTCTGCTTCGCGTGTAAGTAGGAACCAGTGCGAAGGAGATTCGAGTTTGCCGACTCCTGGAATGTTTGAACCGAGGCGGTCGATGATTTGCGATTCGCTGACAATCTTTTGCCATTGTTCAAAACCTACAATTTCGCCATCCCCAACCGTTGCTTGTGTTGAGCCGGCAGACCCAGCTTCTTGTGCGAGTTGTTGAATGACATTCGGTGCGAGAAATGCGATAAGCAGCAATGTGCCGCCAAAGCCTAGAATCCAGACGCTGTACTTGCGGAGGAACTTAAACATGTGGAGGTGGTCCCTTGCCCATAGATGGCGCGCGACCACCGCATGGGCGGTTATTCATTAACGGTAAAATTCAACAATGAGGTTCGTGTTTACATCAAACGGAATTTGATCAGGCGTTGGTTGCGTAACAACCGTGCAAGTCAATTCTGAAGGATTCATGGTGAGCCAATCTGAGACGATGTGCCCAGCAAGAGTTTCCATGTTTGTACGAGCAAGGTCATGAATGTTTGGCTTGAGTGTGATGACGTCGCCTGCAGAAACTGCGAAGCTTGGCCGGTCAACTTTTTTACCATTAACAAGAACGTGACCATGCACAACCATTTGACGTGCTGCCCAGATAGTACGAACAAAACCTGCGCGTCGAAGCACGTTGTCTAGTCGTTTCTCCAAAAGTTGAAGAAGAACTTCACCCGTGTTGCCACGAAGGCGACTTGCTTGTGCAATGTATCGACGGAATTGTTTTTCAAGAACGTTGTAGTGGTAACGAAGTTTTTGTTTCTCAACAAGTCGAACACCGTAGTCCTTCAGACGACGACCACGAAAGCCGTGCGGTCCGGGAGGAGTGAGTTGTCGTTTCGCTGTGTGTTTAGGAATATCCGCAATTGGAACACCGACGCGACGAGAGAGTTTGACTTTAGGTCCAAGATAACGAGCCATACAAAATTACCGATTCTGAAAAAAGTCACCCAAAGGGAGCGATCGACCATCGAACGCTACCCAAATAACGGGTGGGGAACGGCGAATTAGAGCATAAAAACAGTGATTTAGCAACCGATTTGCATGTAGTTCGTGGCATTTCTCAACAACGTCCTATAATCCTTGCGTAGAGATCTTATTCTAAATTTTAAATAATGTTCACATTTGCCGGAGGAGTATGCATCCTCGTAGTTAGTTAGGAATTTGATGAAAAAGTTACTGTATATTTTTACCTTCTTAGTAACCATTCTGGTGGCTGAAACCTCCTTTGCAGGCAGTCCAGGCCGATACGGTTCCACCATGCGCTGGTTGCCCAATTCCACCATCTCAGTGTGTGATGCCACTTGGAAATCTTTGTTCAGCACCAATTTGCCCAGAATTGGAATGGATTCCCGATGATTTAATGTGTAAATACCCAGTTTTCGGCGGGAATATGCCAGTTTGGGCGCAGGGTTTCATGTTGACCCTTGGCGATGTTGTCGAAGCGCTACAGAGTGGAAATGCATGTGCAGATGCATATGGAAATATCACAACTTGTATCGATTCACCATTTCCCGTAGATGAAATTCATGTTTTTGAATCTGGAATGATTAATGGCTACTTGCCTGCGCCAATTAGCCAATCTGTTTCTGCAACAGTCTGTTTTAATGGCAACCCAACAATTATTGGCTGGTCATTTAATCAAGTTTCGTATAACTACGACTGCGAACTAGCGACTGTTTGTATTTCGTTTAACGCCGAGTGTATTCAGTCAGCACTTTTAGATTGGTACACCAGCGGAGCAGACATGAGTAACTATTTGGGTACATGGCTCTTTTATGTAGATTTCATAAGTTGTGATCCTTGTGAAGAGGGCTGATCTGAGATAAACCCCTGGCAGCATGATGTTTATAAAGGTTAGGGGTGCAGTATCAGTGGACTAAATACAAACGAAACTCTTTCTCTTTCACTTCCTCGCAGTTAAGCTCGCAACGATAGCAGTCATCTTAAGAAGAATATTATTTACAATGCTTCAGATGCATACCTCACCGGTTATTGGACGTTATCAGCAAGCGGTAGTGCATTCTTAGTCATGCGTTCTAAATACGAGTGCCGATAGGAACTTGCGGTACTAACGAAGAAAAGGTATTACACATGGTAGAAACTACAGTAGATTATCGGACATGCATCGATTTAGCAGAAGCGCTTGAGCAAACAATGCGAAACGACCTTTGGTCGACAGCAGAGCGAATTGCTGAAACTGCTTCTCGCATCACAAACAAACCAGAAGAACTTGTTACTGCGC
>CAWLAZ010000117.1:0-5450 GCA_963854955.1 Phycisphaerae bacterium
TTGACGTTCACCAAGCGAATGATATGCAAGGTTTCCGCCGTACATGGTTGCAATGGCTCTGCCTCTGACGTTCCATCCATCAAAAGGGCAATTTTGTGCTGTCGAGGCAAATTGTTGCACATCGATTGTCCATGAAATGCTTGGGTCAATAATCGTAACATCGGCTCGACTTCCCACAGTTAGAACGCCTAGATCTGGGCGATTGATTAAATTTGCAGGGTTGCAGGTCATCATGGCAAGCATCTTTGGCCAATCAAGCACGCCATCATCGATAAGCGCTTTCGCATACAAAGCGAGGGCGCAATCCAAACCGACGATCCCAAAAGATGCTTCCTTAAATGGCATATCTTTTGTGTGTAACGGGTGGGGCGCATGGTCAGTGGCAAGTATTTCGATGGTGCTATCGGCGATGCCTTCCTTGATTTGGTCAATATCGTGCTGCTCCCGAAGCGGGGGATTCATTTTAGCCATCGTGCCAAGGTCACGGCAAGCTTCATCAGTAAGAAGAAGGTGGTGCGGGGATGCTTCGCCTGAAATAGTTTGCCCTTTTGCTTGGGCTTCTCTAATGAGTGCAATGCTACCACCACTACTTATATGTTGCGCGTGCCATTTTGCACCTATAGATTCGTTCAGACGAATGTCGCGCGCAATTATAGATTCTTCAGCAGACCGTGGCCACGGCCCATAGCCAAGTGCTTGTTGTACTTCGCCTTCGTTCATAACACCACCAATTGTTGTTTTTGGATCTTGGCAATGTTGCATAAACGGTACGTTGTTTTTTGCGCATTCTTTTAGAACAGCTGACATCATGTCGTCGTTCTCAACAACATCGCCATCGTCGGTGATGGCGATTGCTCCAGAGGCAACCATTTCCTTGATGGGCGCGATCTGTACACCGTGTCGCCCTAAAGTCGCACATGCTGTGGGTAAAACGCGGCATTTACCTAGTTGTTCAGCGGTCTTGATAGCAAGTTGCACCATTTCTTCTGAATCGATTGGGGGTGTTGTGTTGGGCATAGTGCAAACGGTGGTGAATCCGCCGTTGCTTGCAGAGGCGATACCAGTTTTAGTTTTTTCCTCGTGCTTACCGTTGCTTGGTTCGCGGAAATGTACGTGTATATCTATAAGCCCCGGCGAAACAATACAGCCTTCGCAATCGATGATGTCGCAATCGTTTTGGCTTATTGGTGAGTCGCTTAATTCTGCAACAACACCATCTCGAATAAGTAGGTCACCAATGAAATCTTGGCCATTGTTTATAATTCTACCGTTTTGAAGAAGCATAGTATTCATTTATATCATTGTACTCATGTGTAATTCAGCGTAACACCACAGCTGGGACATTCATCAGATTTATCCCATAGCGATACTATTTCGGGGCCCTCTTACAGTAAATATTAGATGTGTCCGCAAAAAAAAGCCCTGCCAGAAGGCAGGGCTTTTTAAACAAAATCTACTTAGATTTACTTACCGCCGAACATTGGGCAACCAGTGCTACCCATTTTGTCGCAATTTTTCATTTTGTCGCAACCGCTTTTTGTTCCTGCAGCAGCTGGTTTAGCTTTGCTGGAAGAGCAACTGGTTTTTGTGCCTGCAGCAGCTGGTTTTGCTTTACTAGAGCAGCAAGCACTTTTTGCGCCTGCAGCAGCTGGTTTAGCTTTTGCAGAAGCCATTGGGCAATCTGCTGGTTGACAGTCGGAAGCACTGCCGCATTGTGTTGCTGCTACTGTTGCAGCGTTAACTTTTTTCGACTTGTTGCAGCCAACGACAGCAAAGCCGAGGACAGCGATTAGGGTAAGTGTTAAAAGATGTTTCATAGTCATATTCTCCAATATTGATGTTTGTGGGCATGACGAGCCCGTGAAATTATTCTGGGTACAACATTGTACTCATTTTTTAGGCAGAAAACAAAGAAATATCTCTACATATCCGCTGTTAGAATAAGAAAGCGTATGAATGACGAAAACATTGCATTTAAATGGGAAAAACAGCGAAAAATGCACGCAAATTTTGCACGTTCTTTGCCCGATAGCCCCGGTGTTTACATGATGCGGATGGAAAATGATTTTTTGCTTTACATCGGCAAGGCAAGATCTTTGCGAAAAAGGGTTGGTTCGTATTTTCTCGATTCTGCAGATTTGGGGCCCTGGAAGCAAGGCATGCTCCAAGAAATTGATCATATTGAAACTATTAGTTGCGAAACAGAATGGGAAGCACTTCTTCTCGAAGCAAGATTAATAAAGGATCACCGTCCAAAATATAACACGTTGCAATTAGATGGAAAAACATATCCATACTTAGCGGTCACGATGAAGGATGATTTTCCTGGAATTTTCATCACTCGCTCGCCTAGCGATGTTGCATTCAAAGGCGCAAAATTGTTTGGTCCGTTTACATCAACAGGGGCGTTGCATCGTTCTATTCATATGTTGCAATCCGTATTTAAGTTTCGTACTTGTTCATTAGACATTCGTGAAAACAATAAGTCAAATGCTTATTTTCGCCCGTGTTTGTTGCATGCGATTAATAAATGTTCCGCGCCTTGCGCTAACAAAATATCCAAAGATGCCTATCGAGAAGACATTGATGGTTTTCTGCGTTTTCTCACTTCGAAGCGAAGCGTGATGCTTCGTGAGTTGCGGTCTCGTATGGAAGTTGCATCGAATAATAAATCCTACGAAGAAGCGGCTGGGATTCGAGATCAAATTGAAGCATTGATGAAGTTGGATGACAGAGCATCGAATGATGCGGAGTGGCAATCTGAAGTTACAGTCTTTGCTCAAGATCCAGCTGACGGTGTGCGCGCGTTGCAAAAAGCGCTTGGCGTCACGAATGAATTGCGGTTTATCGAAGCTTTTGATATCGCGCATCTGCAAGGTGGCGAAACGGTTGCAGCTAAAGTAAGTTTCGTCGATGGCAGGCCACATAAAGAAGGATATCGAAGATATAAAATAACAACAGCTTGCAACGATGATTATATGTCTATGCGAGAGGTTATCTCTCGAAGGTTTAGGGAAGCCGGTGAAGGAAATGAACTGTATCCGGATGTCATTGTCATTGATGGAGGGAAGGGTCAACTAAGTGCCGCGATGGAAGCATTTGAACAACTGGCCCTACAACCACCGTTAGTTATTAGTTTGGCTAAGAAAGAAGAGTTGTTATACATGGTCAACAAAGATGCGCCAATTAAATTGAGAAGAAATAACGAAGGACTAAAACTAGTGCAAGCAATTCGCGACGAAGCACACCGGTTCGCGCAACATTACCATCACTTTTTGCGAAACAAAAAAACGTTTGGAAATTCCTGATGCCAATAGTTGAAGCGACCAGCGAAGGCGTAAAGGTATTCATTAAAGTAGTGCCCAGTGCTTTGCGCGACGAATTATCAGGCGTTCTCGGTAATCGCTTGAAAGTCCGGGTACGGTCTCAGCCAGAAAGTGGCAAAGCGAATAAAGCAGCACTTCTTGTACTCGCCACTGCGCTTGAATTGAAACAAAGCGCTCTCGCAATTTCACAAGGAACGACTAGCATGCATAAAACAGTCGAAGTATGCGGCAGTTCTATTCAATATGTGACGGCTAAATTAAACTTGTAAAGCAACCGCGTGTGGTAGCATCTCCAATAGGAGACGCAGACATGACAACAGGTACCGTATTTCAAACAATTCTTGATTCAATCGCACCAGTTTCGCAACGACATGTTTGGGGTGTGATGGGCGACGCAATCAATCCACTTGCAGACGCACTTCGTACAGACGACAGATTCGAATGGATGCATGTTCGGCACGAAGAAGTGGCGGCATTTGCTGCAGGAGCACAGGCAAAACTAAATGGAAAACTTGGTATTTGTGCAGGGACAGTTGGGCCGGGAGCTATCCATTTGTTAAATGGGTTGTACGACGCGAAGATGGACCACGCGCCAGTGCTTGCAATTACAGGGCAAGTTCCACGAACAGAAATTGGAAGTGATTATCATCAAGAAGTAAACCTTGATCGTCTTTTTGATGATGTTTGTGTCTATAACCAAACGGTCATGAGTGCTTGCCAAATGCCACGGATAGGTGTGCTTGCAGCACAATCTGCGATGGCTAATTTTGGCGTGGCGCATCTTTCAATTCCATCTGATGTAGGTCCTGAAAAAATAAAAGATGTAGGCGTGCATCGCGTCTATGTTTCAGATTCTGAAGTAATTCCAACAACCGTACGTCTTGAAGAAATTGCAAACATGATTAATGAATCTTTAACGGTGACATTGATGGTTGGCTGGGGTGCTCGTGGATCGACGAATGAAGTCCTTGCAATGGCGGAAAAATTGCAAGCTCCAGTTGTGCATTCACTTAAAGGCAAAGCAGTTCTTGATCAAGAAAATCCTTATTGGGCGGGCGGCATTGGTTTGCTTGGAACAACTGGTGGCGTAGAGGCGGTGAGTCATTGCGAGACGCTTATACTCCTTGGTACTGACTACCCATATAGGCAATTCCTGCCTGATCATGCAAAAATTATTCAAATCGATATTGCTCCGGAACGAATAGGACGACGTTGTGATTTAGCTATTGGTGCTGTTGGGCACATACGTCCAACATTAGAAGCATTATTGCCTTTGGTTGACAAAAAAACAGATTCGAAGCATTTAACAAAGGTGCAAAAGAAAAAAGCTTCCTACGAAAAAAAGATGCAGAAGAAAGGTGACACCACTGGACGAAAGGCGCCGATTCGACCGCAAGCGGTTGCTCGATCTATTTGCCGTCATTCGACTGACTCAACAATTTTTATTGCAGATACAGGCGAGCTTCCTGTATGGATGGCGAGGCATATTCATATGCGCGGCACGCGGGAATTCTTGATGTCTTTCAATCACGCTTCAATGGCAAACGCTATGCCGCAAGCACTCGGTGCTCAAGCGCTTGATATAAACCGGCAAGTGGTGGCACTGTGTGGTGATGGGGGGTTCTCTATGTTGATGGGTGATTTTATTACTGCGGTTACGTATAAATTACCTATCAAGTGCATTATTTTTAATAATAGCAAACTTGGTCTTGTCAAAATGGAAATGGAATCTATGGGGTACGCCGATTGGGGTATTGACTTGAAGAATCCAAACTTTGCCGATTGTGGCATTGCTATGGGTGGACAAGGTATTCGCATTGAAGACCCTGCTGATCTTGATGCTGGAATCAAGCGTGCGCTGGAAATGGACGGGCCTGTTGTTGTGGATGTTGTGACTGATCCAAATGAGCTCACTATGCCTCCCATGATTATGCCTGCGCGTGGCTTTGGTTTTGCTTTGAGCAAAATCAAAGAACTTGTAGTGTCCTCTAGTGTCTAAATTTAATTGACTCAGAAATTTAAACGAGAGTGATTCTCAATACAATGACCCTCGATGCGTGGGTTACTAGTTTTTATTGTTGTTATTATGAAGAACCATGGCTTACACTGGATATTCCTATAGTG
>CAWLAZ010000118.1:0-5387 GCA_963854955.1 Phycisphaerae bacterium
CTCGCTTAACTTCCTGTTGAACCGAATCCGCCTTTGCCTCGGACTGTCTCATCGAGTTCATCAACAATTTCAAACGTTGCTTGTACAACTGGTGCAATAATCATTTGCGCGATGCGCATGTTTGGCTTAACAATGAACGGTTCTTTCCCGTGGTTAATCAGCGGCACGCAACACTCCCCGCGATAATCTGCGTCTATAGTGCCCGGCGCATTCGGAAGGGTGACACCAAATTTAGATGCAATGCCGCTTCGCGGTCTTATTTGCGCCTCGAAATGGTCAGGCAACGCCATTGCAAAACCAAGCGGAACCATTACAATTTCTCCTACGCCAATCGTAATGGATTCTTCATTTGCTGAATACAAATCCATTCCAGCGGCAAATTCAGATTGATACGTTGGAATTGTCGCCGTGTTTCTAAGCTGTTTATATTTCACTTGGACTTGGTGCATATGAACATTGTAATTCCTCTTGGCGTATATGATGCGAGAGATGGAGCAACAAACAATACCAACCTGGGCCGTTCACAGGCGTTTATATGAATGGGTGCTTGGATTTGCAAAAACACCCATGGCGCCAATAGTTCTGCTTTGTATTGCCTTCATCGAAGCATTCATGCCATTTGTGCCACCAGACGCTTTGCTCATTCCTATGTGTTTAGAGAATAGAAATAGATCTGTACTGTTCGCTGGAATAGCCATTATTGGAAGTGTTTCGGGTGCAATGATTGGATATTTTGTCATTGCGTCCCTTATCGCAAGCGGTACAGAGTGGGCATTCGGTGCTGAGACAATCGAGCATATTGTGGGCGAGTTTGATAAACGAGGAACTTCCTATGTCTTTATTGCCGCACTCACCCCAATACCATTTTTTGCTTTAACGACTGCCGCTGGCATTGCAAAATTGAATTTCGGTATGTTTCTCGCGGCTTGCGTTATTGGGCGGTCGCTTCGTTATGGCATCGAAGCGGGCATAGTCTGGTGGATTGGCGAGCCTGCAAAATTATTCATCGAAAAATGGTTCAATCTTGTGACGATAATTGCTGGTGTTGTGATTGTCGCTGGCTGGTTAATCCTCCGCGAGTTCTAAGGGCTTTTTTTACCTGTTTATCTACCGCGGGTAGATAAGTAGGTAAATTGGATTAGCCGCCAATCGTTGACATGGTCTTTTTTGGTCGGATAAAATCGTTTTGGTCCATGCCATGACCTGCAGACTTTGCCCAAGCAGCATCGATGAGGAACCCTCTGAGTTGTTCATCACTTGCTCCATTTCGTAACAAGAAGCGTATGGACCACTCATCATCACTAAACAAACAAGGACGTACGGTGCCATCCGCCATAATTCGTAATCGATCGCAGGCACCACAAAAAGATTGGGTCACCGATGCGATAAAACCAATGCGCCCAGCAGAGTTCGGAAATGTGTAGTTCATCGAAGTGCTCGATGTTGCATCAACTGCTTTGATAAGGGTATGGTCTTGCTGGATGCGGCCGAGCATTTCTTTTGCACTGACTACTTCACTTCGTTGCCATTTCCTTCCGGCATCAAGTGCCATGAATTCGATAAGCCGCATGTCAATTTCGTGGTCTTTGGCGAACTGTGCAAAATCGGCAACTTCATCGTCGTTCACACCACGCATGATGACGGCATTTACTTTGACTGGCGTAAGACCAACATCGCGCACAATGTCTATCGCTGTGATGACATCTTTCAATGTTGTGTGCGACCTTGTGATTGCGTCTTTTCTTCTTGGCTTCAATGTGTCAAGACTTACGGTAACGCGACGTAGCCCTGCATTTTTCCATTGCGTCGCAATAGATTCCGTGACCATCGAGCCATTCGTCGTTAATGCGATGTCGTCAAATCCCATCGTCCCAACGGCTTCGAGCAATTCTTGAAGTTGTGGGTAAAGGGTCGGTTCTCCGCCAGTAATTCGCAATTTAGTAATGCCGAGTGATTGAGAAATTTTCGCAAGACGAACATATTCATCTAAGGAAAGCAATTCCTTTTTAGGCATGTATACAACATCAGGTTCCATGCAATAGACGCATCTGAAATTACAACGGTCGGTGACCGATAGTCGCAAGTCGCGTATTTGCCTGCCGTGCGAATCAAGCAGGCGGTTTCTATGTTTCGCTTTGATGGGTGCTGGCATGAGCTTGTCGGCATCTATAATTTTTAGTGGAATGTTCAAGTGGTACATGATAACTTGAAATCTTTTTAACAAAAAAAGGAAGTTGATTTAGAAACCACAAATTGTTGCGATATGCTCCCGAATTATGAAACAACTAATTGGATTATTACTTACAACAACGGCATCTTGCGGAACGTGGCTCGTTCCGGATGATTGTCAGACGATTCAGGACGCAATTGATGAGGCCATCAACGGGGACGAGATTGTTGTTTCCCAAGGTGTTTGGAAAGAACAGATAGATTTCAACGGCAAAACCTTGTTGATTCGCAGCGAAAAGGGGGCAGAGGAGACGGTCATCGATGCAGGTCAGCAGGGAACGGTTGTGCGATGTGTCGGCGTCGAAGGAATTGTCATAGAAGGTTTTACAATTCGAAATGGAAAAGCAACGTTAGGTGGAGGCGTGTACGTTGAAAATTCTTCCCCTGTTTTTCGACTGTGCATGATCGATTTTAATTCAGCCAAAAAAGGCGGTGGTGTGTATGTTCGTAACGGCAACCCCGTTTTTGACCAATGCGTGTTCTCTTTTAACACAGCACCGGAAGGCGATGGGATTTGGGCAAAACACGCACGTCCAGAATTAACCGCATGCATATTTGCGGGCGATTCCATTGGTTGGGAAAGCGGAGAAATGGTCACAGTACGAGACACGAACAGCCCAGCAGGTGCGTGTTGTATCCGCGATGTATGCATTCAAACCGCTTCCGTGGCGTGTTGGGAAGCAGGCGGTTTGTATCGTGGGGAGTCGAGCACGTGCGTCGCTGCATGCGACGCAGTGTGCGACGAAGATGTCACTGGCGACGGAGTTGTGAATTTGACGGATGTTTTACGAGTGATTTCTGCATTTGGGTTTTGCCCTTGAGTCGCAAACAAATATATTAATGGCATGTCATACGAAGAAGAGTTACGTGACAGGCCAGTTGCAATGCAGATTGAAATCTGGGAAAAGATCTCTCCTTTTGAACGATTGAAACTTAGTGAAATGCTTCGGCTTGGTGCTATTGAACTTCGCACCTGCTATTTACGTACTAGAAACCCTTCAATTACTAAAGCAGAATTACAGCAAAAAATAGATGAATACATTCTCTATGGAACAGGTTAAAGAGTTAAAGCACTTCATTGTGCCTATTGAAATGCAGGGCTTAGTTATTTGGTGACGGAATCCATTGTAAGCATTGCCAAAGGTGAGCTAAGGCTTACTTTAGATGTTGACCTTGTTATTGCACTTACCGAACAAGATTGCCAGAAGATCGAATTATGTTTTCCTGAAGTGGAATATTATTGTCCCCCAACCGAAGTCATTATGACGTCCATACATGCTACTCGTAGCAGTTTTAGTATTATTAATCATAAAACAGGAATGAAAGCATATTTCTTTGTAAACCATAATGACCCTCTGCATCTGTGGGGATTAGAAAGAAAAACTAGGTATGTTTTTGGCGATTTAGAGTTTTGGATTGCCCCAAGTGAATACGTCATCATTCGAAAACTGGAATATTTCAAAGATGGCGGTTCAAGTAAACACTTGCGAGATTTTTATGGTTTAGTAAAAATTGATGATGAAATCTATATGGAATGGTTACTGAAAGAAATCGAATCCAGAAATCATACCGACCGATGTTTGGGAACAGGTTGACCCTTAGTCAACGTTCTTTTTGCCAACAGTTAAACCAGTTGTGTTCGCATTGATTTTCGCAAGCATGTGATTGATATCAATGTCCATCAACTCAAGCACGGATTTACCTCGTTTTGAGAGGTCAGCAACACTCCATGCTGGTTCCCAAACAAGTGCAACGCGTACACTTGCAATACCTTCTACTTTTGAAACTTCTTCAAAGACTTGGCTTGGCATCAAATCTGCAACAGGGCAGTTTGGCGTTGTAAGCGTCATGTCGATTTGCACCTTGCCGCCATCAATATTGATGGCACGAATCAATCCAAGTTCGTAGATGTTGATTGGAAGTTCAGGGTCGGTGATTGTTTTGATCGCTGTAATAATGCGTTCTTCAAGTGTACTCATTCGGTACAAACCTCTCCGCTCTGTGCGAGCGCTGAAACAACTGTATGCCATGGGAGTGTTGCGCATTTGACGCGCATCGGAAAATCGCGAACACCTGAAAAGACAGCTAGCTTGTTTGGTAATTCACTTGCATCTCCATCGCCTGCAACAAGTGTATGAAACCCTTCGAACATTGCACTTGCTTCATTGGTCGTTTTGCCAACAAGGACTTCAGCCATTAAGTCTGCGGATGCTGTCGAGATTGCGCATCCTTCGCCATCAAATTTAATCGTTGTAATAATTCCATCTTCAAGTGCAATTGTGACAACAATTTTATCTCCGCAGAGCGGATTGTTTCCTGTGCCAATATGCGTGCATGGCTCTGCCTTGCCGCGATGCCTTGGATTCCTTGCATGGTCCGTGACCATTTCTAGATAGAGTTCTCGTAAGTCTGACATTATCCAAGCATTCTAATCGCTTCTTGGACTGCTAGCCCAAGACGGTCAAGATCTTCAGTAGTGTTGTATATCGAAAGGGATGCTCTGCATGTTGCAGAAAGCCCGAAGCGGCGCATGAGTGGTTCAGCGCAATGGTTGCCTGTGCGGATTGCTACGCCTGCGTGGTCCAAAATAGTTCCAACATCGTGTGGGTGGACCGCTTGGACAGTGAAGGAAATCACGCCAGCATTATGTGCTGAAGCGCCTATAAAGGATACACCATCAATGTTTTCGAGAACTGTTCGGCCATACGCAAGTAGTTCTTGTTCGTGGGAAACTATCGTCTCGTACCCAACGCTTTCGATGAATTCGACAGCAGCGCCAAGCCCAATTGCACCGGCGATGTTCGGAGTACCCGCTTCAAATTTAAATGGCACATCGTTCCATGTTGTTTCTTCAAAAGAGACAGAAAGAATCATATCTCCGCCACCTTGCCATGGTTCCATCTCTTGAAGCACATCGTATTTGCCTAGCAAGCAACCAATGCCTGTTGGTCCAAACATTTTGTGGCCAGAGACAGCGTAAAAATCACAATCAATTGTTTTGAAGTCAACTGGTATATGCCCGCACGCTTGGGCCCCATCAATCACAGTGGTGGCGCCAACTTCTTTTGCAAGCGCACATAGTTCTTGCACTGGGTTAATTGTTCCAATTGCATTTGAAACATGCGCAATAGATACAAGAGCAGTGTCTTCGCTTAACA
>CAWLAZ010000119.1:0-5380 GCA_963854955.1 Phycisphaerae bacterium
TGTACTGTGAATGGATGGACTGGCGACCCCGTAATGACTGGGTCATCAAATTGGACATACACCGGCGATCAAGCAAACATGTACCAAGTGGAGCACAACGAATTGCAAGCAGCCATTCGTGGTGACTCGCCGACCGTAAACGACGGCGACTTCATGGCGCAATCTACGTTGATGGCGATACTCGGCAGAGAAGCCGCGTACACTGGTCAACGAATTTCGTTTGATGAAATGCTCAATTCCACCACTCGTCTTGGTCCAAAAGAATATGCCTTCGGCGAACTTGCTATCCCGCCCGTCGCAGAACCAGGCACGACCAAACTCAACCGTTAATAACCCCTCGGGTAATTATTTTGTGTTCAGTAATTCTTTTTTGCTTGGATAGAACACCACAAGCATCAAGAAACATGCTGCGGAAAGCCACATTGGCACGGAGAACAATGCAGAATAATCCATTACACCGTCAACCATCGCCCATTCGCCAACAAGTGCCGTTGCGAATAAACTGCCAACAATAATTCCAACACCGACAATGACAAGGTTGAAAAAGTTCTGTGCGGTTGCACGTACATCTTTAGAGCAGTATTCATCCACCACCATAAAGGCAACGAAGATGAAACAACCAAAACAGATCCCATGTAATGCAACACCAATGACGACGGGAACAAGTGTTGGGAAGTAGGCAAATATTGCCATTCGCAAACCATAGGCAACAAGTCCTGTACATAAAAGTGTTTTCTTACTGAATGTAACCGCCAAAATAGGCATGAAAGCAAGCACCACAATTTCGCTCATCTGACCAATAGTCATTAAGCCACCACCACCAACACCTAGAACCGTGTTAATTCCATTCGCAAATGTATTTGCTGCATCACTGCCTGCACTATTCTGAATGCCCGTCACAAAATCACTGGTGTACACAAAATAGAACTGATGAATAATACTCACTGGAACTGAAATGATAAACAGCGTCACAAGCGGTTGCATACGTATTTCACACAACGTCTCGAACCATGCCAGTTTGTTTGCCGCGTTCTTTGAGGGAGGCGTATGCGGCAATGTGAAGCAATACAAACCCATAAGAACTCCAAGGGCGGCACTAATTGAAAAAGCAATTGCACGACCAGCGTTTTGTGCCGCTGCGATTTCTTCTAATGGAACGCCAGTCGGAGTCGACCAAATTCGGAGGTACTGCCCAACAAGGATCCCTGCTGCAATCCAACCGACTGTACCCCATAATCTAACTTTACCGAAGTCACGATCACGATTTGGAAGATGATGAAACGCAAGCGAGTTTGTAAGTGCAATCGTTGGTGCATAAACAAATCCGTAGACACCAGAAAGAACAGCAAATTCCATAAACGTGTCTGAAGTACCAAGCATGTACACAAGGACCGCGCCAATAAGGTGGCTGATTCCAAGTAATTTTTCAGTCGAGATTACTCTATCAGCGAGTTGCCCTGCGATGAACGGTCCGAAAATTGCACCAACTGCGCCAGCAGAAAGACAAAGCCCCGTTTCAGTTAAGGTAAATTCGCGATACCCCAATAAGAAAGGGTACAGTATTGGTAACCATGCTCCCCAGATAGCAAACTGCAAGAACATCATTATTGAAAGTCTTGGGAGAAGACGATTTGGTGTTGGGTTTGTTGCTTGGTTCATCATTCCATTGTATCGGATGATGATGGCCAACTCACATTAGTACTACTTGTGGCTAGTATTTTTTCTTGCCGCCCTTGGCTTTGGATTTGGAAAACTTTGGCTTCGAAGAGGATTCTTTGACGATAGAAATCGCCAATTTTTCTCCGGAAACTTTTGTATTTTTCAAATCGTTGAAGACTTCTTTTGGCATACCAAAGGGCAACTCAACAAAACTAAATCTATCGTGTAACTCTATGCGGCCAATGTCTTTATCTGTTAAACCGGCAACATCAGATATAGCTTGCACAATACTTGCTGGCTTAACGCCGTGTGCCTTTCCAACAGAAATATGAAATCGCTCCATGCCCTGAGTTACTGGCTCGCTGGTTTTAGTGCGATCTTTACGGTCTCCACGATCACTGCGGCCTCCGCGTTCTCCGCGTTCGCGACCTCCTCGGTCTCCTCGGTCTCCGCGATCGCCACGTTCTTTCCGGTCTCCACGCCCACGTCGATCTCGGTCGCCACCACCATCATTGAATTCAAGACGAGCGTCATTCTTTTCAATCACCAGTGGTGAATCGCCTTGAGCCATACTTGCAAGTGCGACTGCAATCTCAACCGGTGGCACGCCGTGCTCTATTGAATACGACTCAACGATTTCTGCAAAGAATGTTTTGTCTTCACCTGTTGCGAGCGTTTCTGTAATCTTTTGTTTAAATCTATCCACACGGACTTCGTTCACCTTCGAATGGCTTGGTAAATCCATACGTTCAATTGTTTGCCTTGTTGCTTTTTCAATCGAACGCAACATTCGTTTTTCACGAGGCGAGATAAATAAAATCGCATCGCCCTCACGACCTGCCCTTGCAGTTCGACCAATTCGATGCACATATGTTTCGGCGTCATAAGGAACATCGTAATTTATAACGTGGCTAATCCGTGGAACATCAAGACCACGCGCTGCAACATCCGTTGCAATGAGAATGTCAAGTTTTCCAGATTTCAACTTATTTACAGTCGTTTCACGCAAGTTTTGTGGCATGTCGCCATTGAGCGCCTGTGCAGCGAAACCCCGTGCTGCGAGGCGATCGGCAAGTTGCGTGGTCATGATTTTTGTTCGCGCAAAAACCAATATGCCGTCGGTGTCTTCAACTTCAAGGATTCGCGTAAGCGCATCAAGTTTATGCATCCCGCTGACCATCCAGTAACGTTGGCGAACTGTATCAACGGTTGCACTTTTATCTTGAATTTGAATCAGTGCAGGATCGTTCAAATATTTTTTTGCAATTTTTGCAATTTGCTTAGGCATCGTTGCAGAGAACAACGCGGTTTGATGGTCTGTTGGAATCTGTTCAAGTACCCATTCGACATCATCAATAAATCCCATGCGCAACATTTCATCTGCTTCATCAAGCACTAAACATTGCAAGTTGTCGAGGTTAATCGAACCCTTACGCATGTGATCCATAACCCTGCCCGGCGTGCCGACAACAACATGTACGCCACGGTCAAGTGCTCTAAATTGCACCCTGTAGTCTTGTCCACCATAAATTGGAACGACATAAAAACCCTTCATTTTTCCAGCGTATTTCTGGAACGCTTCCGAAACTTGAATGGCAAGTTCGCGAGTTGGTGCGAGCACCAAAATCTGTGGACTTCGTTTTTTTAAATTCAAATTTGAAAGAAGCGGCAATGCAAAAGCGGCGGTCTTTCCTGAACCAGTTTGTGCTTGTCCAAGAATATCACGACCTTCAATAAGTGGCGGAATAGCTGCCGATTGAATAGGTGAAGGCGATTCATAGCCAAGCTCTACGACGGCCTGCAAAATTGCGTCGTCAAGACCGAACGAGTCAAATGAAATAAGTTGTTTTGTATCTGTTGTCATAAAATGCCTTTACAATTGCGGAACGTGGCATTCTACCAGAATCCTACTGCACAACCCATTTCAAGCCACCTTTTATGTGTTCAATAAAGTCGCTTTCTGTAAAACACGCATTTGTGTGCCCTCTACCGGTATAAAACGACTTCCCTTTTTTAATTTCTTTACACCAAGCGAGTGGGTGCCCGTGCACAGACAGCAAAACACGCGATTTTTCAGGAACTCGATCATACACGTACCATTCGTCTGTGCAAATCCAATCTGCCTGAAGGTGAACCGTGGAGGGATGCGATCTATCATGGATGGTTATCGTAGACTCCGAAACAGGCGGATGCGAAACGAACCAAGCACCGAGGAGCGTTTCCCCATACCAAGGCCAATCATATTCCGTGTCGGCAGCAGAATGAATTCCCAAAAATCCACCGCCTTCCTCAACGAAAGAACGCAGGCAATCTCGTTCTTCTTTATTCAAAATTGTTCCAGTTGTGTTAAGAAACACAACGACATCGTAGGTCTCTGTGCAGAGAATTGAACAATCCTCTGTAGCGAGTACTTTGAAATCTAAATCATGCGCTATTGTTGATATTGCTTGCACTCCAAGCTCTATGGAAGCATGTCGATACCCCGCTGTTTTTGAAATAATGAGTACTGTCTTAGGCGTTGTACAACCCACAAGAAGTAAAAATAGGATTAAACCTCGCGCCACGTTTGCGTCTCTTGGCTTTTTACTACAGCTTCAATCCATCGCATGCTAGCAAGACCGTCGCATGCACCGATACATTTTGTTTCGTTGCCCTGCATCTGATCTGCGCAATCCTTATATATGTTTGCAAATGCTTCAACGAATCCAGCTGGATGTCCAGATGGTGCTCGATTAACATCGCAATAACTAATCGTTTCCGTTCCATCGGCCGCTGTAAACTTTAATGCATCGCAGGTTTCATGTGACCATGCAAGGGAGCCCTTATCACCCCAGACTCGAACCGAAATATGATTCCGCTCACCCGTGCATACTTGCGTACAAACAAGATCACCAACAACCCCATGTTCCATTTTCATTTGCACACAAGCATGGTCGTCTACTTGCCGACCTTGAACGAGTGAGTGCACATCGCCACGCACTTGTTCGATTGCAAGCCCTGTTGTAAAACGCGCAAGTTGCTCAGCGTGAGAACCTATATCTCCTAATGCTCCCGCCCCGCTTTTATTCGGGTCGGTTCGCCATGATGCTTGCTTTTGCCCTTCAAGTTCGATTGGCTCTGCAAGCCAGCCCTGTCGGTAATCGACGCTGACTGTTCGCACAGCACCGATGTCGCCTGCAAGGATACGCTCGCGCATTTGCCGAATCATTGGGTAGCCGGTGTACGTGTACGTCATAGCAAATACACACTCAGATTGTTCAACCGCGTTACTTAAATTGATTGCCTCTTCGAGCGTGCGAGTCATTGGCTTATCAAGAATAACATGGTAGCCAGCAACGAGAGCAGCTGTTGCTATTTCTGCATGCGAATCATTGGGCGTAACAATAACAACACAATCAATGTTCTTTTGTTCTTTTTCAAAAAGTTCTTGCCAAGTTGTGTACCCACGTATGCCTAGTTCTTTTGCACTTTCCATTGAGCGGGTTGCATCGGAAGAAAGTGCACCAGCAATAAGTTCGAATCGATCATCAAGTCGCATAGCCATACGATGGAGTTCGCCAATGAATCCACCTATTCCACCCCCGACCATAGCCGTGCGAATTTTGGTCATGCTTGCTCCGAAAATGCTGTATCAAACGCGGCGCCAGAGGGTGGAACTACGTCCATTGATTGTAAATAATCAAGCGATTCCATCGCCCCTTGCCGTCTGTCCATGCCCTCG
>CAWLAZ010000120.1:0-5302 GCA_963854955.1 Phycisphaerae bacterium
CTCGTACTATTTGTGGAAGTTGTGACCCAGACGCTATTTCAAAGTGTTTAATAACCACTGATTTGTTGTCTTTGGCTCTTTGTGCAATGTATATTTTTGCGCCACTGCCACCAGGGGGAAGCGTTCCTGTTAACGAATATCCTTCAAATGTTGTGTTGGGTGCACCTGTTGGAACACAGGGGTATATTTGTGCGTTCGCTTTTGTTTTAATTCCAATGACACCAAGTGGGTTGTCTATAAAAACCGCAACTGTCCGGCTGTACGCTTCAATAAACCTCCGCTTTGCGCCGTCCATTTCTTTGTGCACAATGTCCCAGCGAGCCAAAACAACACCTAAAGTTGCACGAAATAGTTTGATGGCTCCAATAAAAAGAGCGATGGGTATGAGTATTCCGTCGCGTAATTCTTGAAAAACAAACCGAACAAACCTTCCAATAAACGTGAAAACATGCCCAATGATTGGAATGACAACGTACACAAACAAAAGGACCGACCCAACGAGTCCAACAACTGTTCCAAAACATGTAAACAGTGTAGCTCCCATAGTTATGATCTTTTGCTTTCTGCTTCAAGGAATAATTGGTGCTGGTGGTATGCCTCACACACCGCTGAGTCAAATTCTGTGTCGTTTCCACTCATGCCGCTTGATGAAATTTCTCGCTCTTCTTCTGGTGTAAAACTATATTGCATGACCACTTCAATAATGGTTTGTCGAAGGTGGTCTCTAATTTTTGCGACGTGTCTACTCACAGTTGGCTCACTTATTCCAAGTTGCGCCGAAATTTCTTTTCCAATCTTGTTGTCAAGCACCCGCATGCGCCAGACTTGAAAATGAAGAAACTCGACTTCCGTTTCAGTTCTTCGGATTGCAGAGCAAATTTTTCCACTAAATATTCTTTGTTCAAAAATTTCGTCTACCTGCAACAGGGCGCTCTTTGAATCAATGCGTATATCTAAAGAAAGTGGTTTTACACCACTGCCTCGTTTTTTTGCATTGCGACGATCCATTTCATCGCCCAACAAGTGTTTTGCAATAGAAAGGAGCCACGTACTAAAACGAGCTCCACGGTTTGGGTCGTACCTCTCTATGCATTTTGAAAGTTCAGCAAGGGTGTCTTGTGTGAGATCTTGGACAGTCTCAAACCCAACACGTCCTCGGCCCCACTTATGCAACTGAAACCGTATGGCTGGTCCAAAGTCTTGCCATAACTCAAACCAAGCCGCCTCGTCTCGCTCTCGGAGTCGACGTACAAATGTTGTTGTAAGGGCGTTCATAAGCACATCTCTTTATTGGGAATTTGCACAAATAGATTTTACCGTGCATCTGTCCTACAAAACACCATATAAACAGGCGGCCGCTTTCTATGAAAGAAATAAAAGTGGTATCCCAAGAAGAGTATGGGCACAGAGTGTTTCTGTGCGTATCTGTTAAAAAAGGAGGTTGCCATGGGCGCCACATCACGTTTTATTGTTCGTTGGGGAATTATTGGAGGTCTTGCACTTGGTGGAATCACCCTACTTGTGGGTCCACAACGAGTCATGGCCTGTATTGATCAACTTAGAGAAGAAGCCAACTCGGTTGTTGAGCGTTTAGTCGATGATCCCGTCGCGCTTCGAAGGCAACTCGATGACCTTGCCAAACAGTACCCAGCTCGAATTGCTGAGGTTAGTGGAGAAATTGCTCGTCTTAACCAGCAGCTAGTACAGTTTGGGCGTGATGAACATATTGCCCTTCGTGTTGTTCAGTTAACCACTTTAGATTTAGAGGTGCTCCGCGATCTAGTTGAAGAAGCGGAATCAACAACAGCCTTAAACAGCACGCCGTCTATTCGTTTTGATGGTGTTCGGTACGACCTTGACGGCGCGTACTCAGAAGGAAGACGAATTAGAACCGTTCGCGCTAACTACGAAGACCGTCTTGCCTCTGACCGTAGGCAGATGGAACTCATGGGCGAACAAAAAAATCGGCTAATTTCAATTCTTGAAAAAATTGAACATGAGCATGAAACATATCGCGCGCAACTTTGGCAACTTGACCGAGAAATCGATGCCATTGAACGTAATGACCACATTATTGCCATGGTTGAGCGACAACAAGAAACGCTTTCTGGTTTTGATCGAATCGGTTCTGCAGGAAACCTCAACCAAGTTCAAGCACGGCTCGCTGAAATTCGCACGGTACAAGAAAGCACCATCCTTGCACTCGCGGATGCTGGCACTGGTTCGGATTACGAAACACGTGCGCGTTTTGATGCTTCGGATCAGCTTTTTGAAAACCCATTTGCACAAACACAAAATGCAGAAAAAAACAGTGTGGAAGAGACGGGACCATACGCCTTGCTTGATTAATGACTCGTGAAAAATCAAGCCCCATGTGGTGTGGGGCGTTTAGCACAGACGGCGACCAGTTGGTCGCCGTCTTTTTTCATGCTTTGTTTTAAAAATCACCCCCCTTGTGCTGCTTACGTTGTGATTTGGATTTGTGGGTAATACCACGAAAGGATGTCTTCCCAAGAATCACCCCGTCCAGCAAGTTCTTGGGCGCCGTATTGACAAAGCCCTACGCCGTGTCCCATACCTCGTCCATGCAGTTGTAGGTTCGCGCCGTCTTTTTCTGCAACAAGAAACGAAGACCATAACGGCTTTTTTGGGTTTGGTAGCGACGCGATAGTTGCATTCGCGCTTTGCACAAACAACTTTGCCGACACTTCATATGTCTTCTTTTGTCGATCAACAATCATAAGTTTTGTGGGTCTTCCGTGTTGGTTTGTTACGGATGGCTCTATCGAGCGAATTGATTTAATATCCGCAAACAACGGCACTCGCATGGAATGGGCGCAAGCATTTAAACGCCGCCGAAGCAACCGTGCTTCGCGTTCTGTGCTCCACAAATTTCCTTTTGTCGAAACACACACATCCACTCCCGCGTGCCCTTTTAATGGGGGAATGTTGTGTTCATCTGCATGCGTTATTGCGTCGAGCGCCGTAGCGGCAATCCCCCCGCAACAGGCACTGTAATACGCTGGAATAACTCTTTCCTTCCACCTAAGGACAACGCCGTTTGTTTCTTGCACTGCACGGTGTGCGACATCAAGCGTTACGTCACCCAAAAACATTTGCGACGATGGTCCGTCTGAAACATCATAATGCGAAGTGTTTTTTCGTTCATAATGATGGTTAATGGCGTAACTTCTTGCGGCAACCGCTTGCGCCGCAAACGTTGCTGGGTGCCAATGCGCGTATAGTTCGCCGGCCAATACGCCGGGCAGGTATTGCTCGATTGGAACATGTGCCACAACATCAAACGTTTCTTTGTTTTTATTTGGGTGCAATACGACCATGCCGGAAACTGTTTTTGCTTTTTTGTGTATAAATATTTCTGTTTTATTTTTTAACACGACCGTTCTTGGTGTGTCGCCGACCGTTTTTCTTGTGTAAAGCAGATTCCCTATCACAACCGAAGTTGTTTGTTTTCCAATACGAACACGCATGTCCACTGGCGCATAGGCGGTGGGTGTGATTTTGGATTTTCGTTCACTAAGCCCTCTACATGATGTCAGTGCTCCAACAACAACCACGCTGCTTGCAAGCAGGAAGTTCCGGCGGTCACAAAATTGATTGGCTATTTTTAATTCTTGCATCTATTGTTGCGGTGTATCGATGGTACATTGCGTAGTAGGAGTTTTCTTTATGAAATATTACACACTTTCTTCTGTTGGAACGACTGTTATAGTTGTTATCGTCGGCATTGTTCTTGTTTTTGCAGTTTTTGTTATAGGTATATATAACGGACTTGTTGGACTTCGGAACAGAGTCAAAAATGCATACGCGCAAATTGATGTGCAACTTAAAAGGCGGTACGACCTTATTCCAAATTTGGTTGAAACAGCCAAGGGGTACATGAAACACGAGAGTGAAACCCTCGAAGCGGTAATAAACGCTCGAAACCAAGCAGTCTCCGCTGCAGCAACTGCTTCCAAAGACCCCACTGCCGCAGGTGCTATTGGGGATCTCGCTGGTGCTGATGGTGCGCTTACTGGCGCCCTTGGGAAACTCATGGTGGTCATGGAGGCATACCCAGACCTTAAAGCAAGCGCAAATATGTTGCAAGTACAAGAGGAGTTAACGTCGACTGAAAACCGTGTTGCTTTTTCCAGACAAGCATACAACGACACCGTTCTTGCTTACAACAACAAACGAGAGATGTTTCCTTCAAATATTGTTGCGGGCGTGTTTGGGTTTAAGTTTGCACAAAGCTGGGAACTTGATGACGAAGCAGCACGCGATGCGCCAAAAGTTAGTTTTTAGTTTCCCCAACTAAATGAACTTTTACGAACACCAAGATCGCGCGCAAAAGCGAACAAAAATGATTGTGTTTTTGTTTTTTCTTGCGGTTGTTTGTATTGTTGCAATTGTTGCAATTCCAACAGGCATTGCTACGGAGTGGGAACTTGCACCAACAGTTGGTACTGCTGTGGCTTGTGTTCTTGTGGTCGGGATCGCAACACTTGTTAAGTTAGGGCAACTTAGGGGGGGTGGCCGAGTTGTTGCAGAAATGATGGGTGGAACAATACTGCAACGCTCTGGCTCAACACAATCTGAAAAGCGTGTTCAAAACATTGTTGAAGAAATGGCAATCGCAAGCGGAATGCCCGTGCCGCCAATTTACATCATCGACGACGTTTCAATAAACGCCTTTGCAGCTGGGTGGACACCAAGCGACGCTGTTATTGGTGTCACAAAGGGGTGTATCGAAAAGCTCAACCGCGATGAACTGCAGGGGGTTATTGCACACGAGTTCAGCCATATTGCACACGGTGATATGAAAATGAACATTCGACTCATCGGTGTGATTTTTGGAATCATGGTGCTTGGTGTCACTGGATGGATATTGGTTCGATATATCGGCCCGGCTGTGCTTCATTCGTCTTCGCGCTCGCGCTCTAAAGAGGGCGCAAGTGGCGCCGGGGTTGGGTTGGCCATTATTGTGTTTGGGCTTTTTCTTGCTTTTTGCGGCGTAGTAGGTACTTTTTTTGGTCGTCTAATCCAAGCAGCCGTATCGCGACAGCGTGAATATTTAGCTGATGCTTCGGCTGTGCAATACACAAGAAACCCAAGTGGAATAGGTGGGGCGCTCAGAAAAATTGGCGGAATTACTCCTCTTAAAAGCGCGCCTTCAGATGCAAGCCAGTGCAATCACATGTTTTTTTCACAAGCAATGAGCGCCATGTTTGCTAGTCACCCGCCAATCGATGAGCGCGTTGCAAGGGTTGAGGGTATCGATGTGGCGTCTATTGGTGCA
>CAWLAZ010000121.1:0-5254 GCA_963854955.1 Phycisphaerae bacterium
CAGTGCATTTGAAGCTTTTCAACCAGAAGAAATGGCAGATCAAAACACGCGTTCTATTTTGTATCGAGACCCACTTGGGGTCAGCGTTGCAATTACGCCGTGGAATTTCCCCATGCTCATGCCGCAACAATGCATATTGCCATCGCTCATGGCTGGCAACTGCGTCATCTTTAAACCTTCTGAAGAAACACCGCTCGTCGGGCAAGCATACGCGGATGTCCTTAATGAATTTTTACCTGTTGGCGTCTTACAAATTGTGCATGGCGCGGATGATCAAGGCAAGGCACTTGTTGAAAGCGATATAAATCTTGTTGCCTTTACAGGCTCACGCGAAGTTGGCGCAAAAATATTAACTGCATGCGGTCCCGAATTAAAACGCGTCGTGTTGGAACTTGGTGGCAAAGATGCTCTCATCGTTCTTGAAGATGCAGACCTTGATTCCGCCTCAAGTTTCGCTGTACAAAACAGTTTCAGAAACTCTGGACAAGTTTGCGTAAGTACCGAGCGTATTTATGTTGAAGACAGTGTTGCAGATGAATTTGAAACCCTTGTGCTAGAAAAAACAAAAGTATGGAAGCAAGGCGATCCTACTGACGAAAGCGTGAAAATTGGTCCAATGGTGAGTGGCACGCAACGCGACCTTGTTTTAACCCAACTTGAACAAGCACTTAAAGATGGAGCGGTTTTGCGATGTGGCGGCGGAACATATGAAAACTATATTGAACCAACAGTGTTAACTGGGTGTTCCCATGATATGCAAATCATGCACGACGAAACGTTCGGACCTATTTGTTGCATCCAACGGTTTACAGGTGACGAGGAAGCAATTGCACTTGCAAATGAAACTCCCTACGGTCTTGGCGGCGCAGTGTACGGTGAAACGCAACACGCAATGGATATTGCTCGACAATTAACTCCAGGCATGGTCGGCATAAACAAAGGGTGCGGTGGTTCTGAGGGTACACCATGGGTTGGCGCTTGCCAATCTGGATATGGATACCACAGTGGTCGCGATGGACATCGACAATTTACGCAAGTGCGGATGGTGAGCATTCCAGTCGCGGAAACTAAACCAAAGTATTAATCGTACCCACCGCCTTGTGGTAACGCTGCTTCTACAAGTTCCAAATTAGTTTGGAACCTAAAGTTTGATTGCGTTCGGTGACGTTCAGCGAAAAAGAAATCAAGTGTATATGTTTCTCCGTCTTCTAAAGCAAGGCGAGAAATATCTATGTTCTGCTCAGTTGCACCGTGAATACCACCTAAGTCAATAACAAGTTGTCCATCTATAAATACCCACACATCATCGTCGCCGATGAACTTAAAATACTGCGCACCTTCTGCTTCATACGTAAATTCCGTATGCAATTCAAATGTAAAGTGAAAGTTTCTATCTGGCGAACCGCCTGGATTGCCCCAGCCTTGATTTTCAATTGGGAAAAAGCCGCCAAGTTGTTGGTAATTAGCATCGAGTTGATCATCAAAAACATAACTTCCATCTTGTTGACGAACAAGTGTAAGCGTGAGTGGAATATTTTTGTTTACATCTTCAACATCGTTGTACCACTGGTTAAATGAGCTAGCAGATTCTATTCCTCCTGTGGACTTACCGCTTCGGTACCCAATGCTGTGATCGCCTAGGGACGCGTCGTACATTGTCCAGCAAATTGGTTGGTAATTACTATCTGTGCACTGCCAGCGTACTTTTTTGCCGCCACCAATAAATACAGGCTTTCCATCGGAACCAAGTTGCGTTGCTATGTTTTTACAATACTGACCATACCCTTTAGATGGCGTTACTTCAAAATCGGGGTGCCCGTTACTTCCGCACCCACCTTGTTCTTTAAAATCGCGAACTGCCCCCGTCAATTCAATTGTATCGGGTGGCGGGTTTGCAACACCTAGCATCATGGATACAGATGTAATTGCTAATACTGAAATGAATGTTCGCATAGGAAGCTCCTTAGATTGTTGTGTCATCTACTTCGCTACGATTCCTTCTTGACTTAACCACTCATATTAAAAGAGAACCGATCATAACATGTGCATGGCTCATCCTGCCAAACAATTATTACAACCCGCATATACATGTCGGCAATTCATCCCAGTGCGTTGTGTATCGAGGCGATTTGTGCATCTGTCGCATTGACATTACCTTAGTAAACCCTGTGGATGCGAAGTGCATTGTGCCTTTTCCCATACTTGTATTTACTGCATCTAATACCTTCATCATTTGTTTGTCGCGCACTTGTTCTTCCTGCGTTTCAAATAAACTTTGCTGCACCGAGCCAGATGACAAATCAAGCAAGTACACACCTGCTCGTTTGTATTTAAACCCTTTTTTGTACATTGGTTCTGCAAGGCGAAGTGCTTCTTTAATGATTGTATGCGTTATATTTGTCGAAGACATGAAATCAACTGTTGCGTGTGCTGAGTGCCTTGGGTCTGCAACGTTAAATAAACTTGTGTGAAAAAATACGCGAAGCACTTTAGCGACGAGTTCTTCGTTACGTAATTTTTCTGCGGCGCGCGTTGCATGCGATGCGATTGCCTCAGACAGTTCTTGCCAAGATGTAACAGGCTTTGCAAAAGAACGTGAGCGAAGCAATGTTTTTCTTTGTTCTGGCGATTGCTCAAATTTAAAATACGTACAACCACGTAGCTCCATCGCTGTTTTCATGGCGATGATGTTGAAGGAATCGCGGATGCGTGTTTCATCCATCTTCACCAAATCAAATGCTGTATGCACTCCCATATTCCGCAATTTTTTTGACCATTGCCGACCTATTCCCCAGATATCACCAACGTCGACTGTTTTGAGCATTTCATCAGGGTTTTCTGGAATTTTTGCAACGCCGCTTGTTTCAGAATTCTGTTTTGCATAGTGATTTGCAAGCTTAGCAAGCGTTTTTGTTTTTCCAATACCAATAGATACAGGAATCCCCGTCCACTGCAGAATAGTTGCACGCATTTGACGCATTTCTTCTTCGTAGTTACGGCCACGAAGTCCATCAAGTTGAATAAATGCTTCATCAATAGAGTACACCTCGACATCTGGTGAGAACAATCGAATCGTTTGCATCACTCTTCGTGACATGTCGCCATACAACGCAAAGTTTGATGAACGAACGATGACGTTATGCTGCCGCACTGTGTCCTTGAACTTAAAAATCGGATCGCCTACTTTAAAACCAAGGTCTTTTGCTTCTTGAGAGCGCGCGATGACACACCCATCGTTATTTGAAAGAACAACAAGTGGTTTTCCTTCAAGCAGTGGTTCAAAAACACGCTCGCACGATGCGTAAAAATTATTGCAATCTGCTAATGCGTACATTGCAAGTTATGCACCGACCATGTGACTACGCCCCAGATTATTGCATCGGTGTCTAGCCCAACTTCAATAGGTGTATAGGATCCTTGGTCACTTTCATTTGGTTCTGGGACAAGCGATGCTTGTTTGTCACGCTTTCGTAATCGCTTCACTGTAAGGCCACCATCAATAATTGCGATGACAACGCTGCCATGCTTTGGGAGCACAGACCTATCAACAACAAGCAGATCGCCATCATGAATTCCAGCGCCTTGCATAGAGTGCCCGCTGGCTCGAACAAAAAATGTTGCGATCGGGTTCGTCACCATTTGCTCATTCAAATCTATCGAGCGCTCAATAAAATCATCTGCCGGCGATGGGAAGCCGGCCTCTGCCCTTCCGCCAATCAACGGCAATCGTAATTCTTCCACCATTCGCACATCCTAACAAAACCCGTACAGCCGTGTAGGGTCATGTCGAGGGTCTGGCCCTCGAGATTACCCTGAATGTGGTATTCTTCGCAACATGACATATCCAACAGCAACAATTGAAACAAGCAAAGGCACTATCATCATCGAACTTTGGGACGATGTGGCACCGAAGCACGCAGAAAACTTCCAAAAACTCGCAAAAAGCGAGTTTTACGATGGGCTTATTTTTCACCGAATAATCCCAGGATTCATGATTCAAGGCGGATGCCCAGACGGCAGCGGCATGGGCAACCCCGGATGGACAGTCGATGCAGAATTCAACGACCGCGAGCACCACGAGGGCGTGCTTTCTATGGCTCGTTCGCAAGATCCAAACTCTGCAGGAAGCCAATTCTTCATATGCCTCGATCGTTGCCCACACCTCGACGGGCAATACACCGCGTTTGGTAAAGTGACTGAAGGCATCGAAGTTGTTCGCGAAATTGGCACGGTAAAAACCGCACAAGGCGACCGACCTATCGAAGATGTTTCGATGACAACTGTAACTGCGTGAAGCATCACTCCAAGGCAAGTGTCCTCTGGGTAGCGATTAGTTATTACATAGGATTTCTTTTACTTTGGTCGATGTCGCATGAGCTCAGCGACATGCGAGCAGTTCGCTACCCGCTCTATTTTGCATGGGAAAGCAAGATTGTTTTTCGTGAGTGGGCGTTGCCGCTTTACTTTTCACTCGACATCGCCGTCATTTTATTTCCGTTTCTCTTTAAATCATGGCGCGACGCTATCGCGCCGGTTGGAACATTACTCGCGCAAACCGCAATAGCAGCGCTATTCTTTGTACTTGTTCCAATCGACCCCGGGTATGAAACGACTGGCGTTTGGGGACCATATTTTTACGATTACTTTGGGGTCGAAAATCTATCTCGCTGGAACCATGCGCCATCCCTTCACGTTTCGTATGTATTCACCATGGCTTGGCTCATAGGAAAGCGTTATAACAATACCATGCTCGTAACATCACTTACTTGGGCAGTCGCCGTCTCCATTTCCACGATGCTCGTTCACGAACACCATCTACTATGTGTATTAAGTGGTTTCGCACTCTTCGTATTCACAATGGTTAGCGTGTATCCTGCACTCCAAAGGAAATACAATGATTCAACTACTGACACTTTGCTTAACAGCCCCACTTGAATTCGGCCTTCTGCCCCTTCCAGAAAATTCGCCGTACCGTGAAGAGGGATTTACAAAATTCGTAGAAGTCATCGCACCAAATGGAAAATCAATACCGATCATCGCACAAAAAAGAGTGCGTGATATTGCCGTTGCACGATGCAAAAATCTATTAACGTTTTACCTCACGAACGTTCCCAATTCAAAATATGGAACAGATAAAAGTTTAGTTGCAAATGCTATGGCAGACAATCACGCCATGCTCATGATGCCAGAAGGTGAACACCGCGAAGGTGAAGAACCTGAAATCCATGCGCAACCGCAATTTGAGTCTGAAACA
>CAWLAZ010000122.1:0-5243 GCA_963854955.1 Phycisphaerae bacterium
AGGGCAAATCCTAGCTAAATTAAGTCACCCAAATATTGCGCAGATTTTCGAAGCGGGCACTTGGCAAAATGAAAATGGTGAAAACCCATTCTTTGCAATGGAATATATTCCTGGCGCGATGGGCATTGTGCAATACGCAGAAAAACGAGACTTGCCTATCCATGAACGCCTTGAACTGTTCCGAAAAATTTGTGATGCGGTTCACCATGGTCATCAAAAAGGAGTCATTCACCGTGACCTTAAGCCGGACAACATTTTGGTTGACAGTAACGGCGAACCAAAAATTATTGACTTTGGTGTTGCTCGAGCGACCGACGCAGACCTTGCTGTAACAACAATGCAAACAACGATGGGGCAACTCATCGGCACGTTGCAATACATGAGTCCAGAACAATGCGACGCTGATCCAGATCGCATCGACACACGCAGTGATGTGTATGCGCTGGGCGTGATTTTATTCCAGTTGCTTTCCGGAAAACTTCCTTACGATTTGCGTAAGCAAGCGATTCATGAAGCCGTTCGAGTGATTAAAGAACAACGCCCTGAATCGCTTGGGACAATTAGCACAACACTTAGAGGGGACATCGATACTATTGCCTTGAAAGCAATGGAAAAA
The DNA here is from genome assembly GCA_963854955.1 of Phycisphaerae bacterium. Lineage (GTDB taxonomy): Bacteria > Planctomycetota > Phycisphaerae > Phycisphaerales > SM1A02. The sequence goes on from CAWLAZ010000122.1 coordinate 617, forward strand.
GATCGCGAACGTCGCTACCAATCTGCGGCAGAGTTAGCGAACGATATATACCATTTCTTGCATAACGAGCCGATTATTGCACGTCCACTTAGTATTGGATACCAAGTTCGATTGTTTACAAAGAAGTACAAGCGTACGTGTGCAGCGGCGGTATTGCTTGCTGTATCTGTCGTTCTTGGCTTGGTGGGAACATCGATGGGATATATAGAAGCGAATAAACAAAAAGAAATTGCAGTTTCACACCAAATGATTGCAGAAGAACAACGCGACCTTGCGCTAGCAGGGTTCGATGAAATTCTCGGAATGGCGCATATGTTCGGCGGCGAATTTTACAGCGGCATCGTGAAACTAAATGCAGCGATGGAAGTCCGAAAACTTGTGCTTGACACAACGCTTCAGTATTTAGACACGCTGAAGGAAAATGCAGGCGACACGGATGCAATTAAAAAGGAAAGAGCCTTTATACATATGCGTCTTGGTTCGTATTTCGGAAGTATTCGTGGTTCGAATCTTGGCGAGTTCGATAAAGCGCTTGAACATTATAAAATTGCACAGGCGGTGTATCAAGAGTTAGCAAAGAACGGCGATGTAAAGAATAATTTTAATATCGCGATTTCGCATAACAATATGTTTGATGTGTATTGGGTGAACAAACAGTTTTTAAATTGCCTTGGGGCATTGGATAAAGCAGACGCTTCAATAGATATGTTCTTACTTGCGTTTCCTGATCACAACCGCGCTAGCCGTTTAAAAGACAGTTTTGTAATGTCGCGCATTGACACCTATATAGAACTAAAAGATTCCGCAAAAACAAATGCGCTCCTTCAAGCAAGCGTCGATGCTCGGCGCGAACGACTAAGGGCAAATGGAAACGATGTTGTATTCCGCAGAGATTTGGCAAACATTCTTCAAAGAGCGGGGTTTGTGCAAACAGAATTAAAGGATTACGAACGTGCGATTACGTTTTACACTGAATCACGAGATGTGTTTAAAAAACTTATGCAAGATGCCCCTGAAAATGGCAGGGCACCACGTGATGTAGCATGGGCAGAATATTTTCTTGGTGAAGCAATAGCTGATGGGGGAGATAACTCGGGGGGACTCGATCGAGTTGAAATCGGTTTAACGTTCCTACAAAATCGCTGTATTCTGAATTCGTACGATGCTGATGCAAGAAAAGATGTTCTCTTAATGATGAACTCGTATGCGGAAAGATGCAAACGGACCAGCAACTTAGCTCGTTCTGATGCATATATCCGTAGTTTCTTGGTCGTTCTGCAGCCCGTGGTTGAGTCAGATCCAACCAATTACGCATTCGCAGACATGTTTCACCGAGTGCAAAAGCACATTGTTCAAGCAAATAACATTGCAATAGTTGAATAACAAAGTCGATTTATTAGCAGAAAACGTCGTTTTGTGATTTATTTATTTACATGGGTTCACAAATTGTTTTAGTTCGCATAGTTGGTAGTAGCAAAGGAAATAAAAATAACGAAACAAACGAACTCACTTGAAACAAACACGTACTAAAGAACTCTCTTAGAACTCTCACTAAAACTTGCTCTTCTCTCCTCTCCTAATTTCCTCTCTCCTTGATTTTCTCCCCCTCTCTCCCAACTTTCTCTCAAGAAAGAACAAACCCCCTTAGCTTGCTAAGGGGGTTTGTTTTTGAGTGTGCTTTTCTCTAAACTGAATAAAGGTATCTCGTATTAATCACTCTCAGAAAAGGTTTGTTTGAATTGATCTTTAAGCGCGCGAATTCCACGCTCGTTACCGATGATGGTGAGTTGGTCGCCTTCTTCTAGTACGGTGCTTCCGCGCGGGATAACCATATGTCCTCGTCGATGGATAAGTGCAACAAGGCAGTCCTCGGGGAATCCTAGTTTGTGAATTGGCAAGTTAACAAGAGATTCGGTCGCAGTACCAGAGATTAAAGCAAGCGAGGCAAATCGGTCTTCTCGCAACAAAATTTCTTTCATCGATTGGTTTGTAGTTGCAGTTAACCATTTGGGCATAAAGCCTTCTTGGTCGACATGTCCCGCAAGTTGCGCAAGCAATCGCAAGTGTTGCGATGGATCTGATTCTGGTGAAACGAGAAAGAAGATAGCGTGAATAGCTTGTTCTTCACGGTTTCCGCCGAATACATCGCCAATCTTGATGGTGATGCCGTCACGACTTCTGGCGATGACCATGAGCGGTTGCTCAATGTTGGGAACGCGCAAGTGCGGCAGAGCAACACCACCTGTAACAGGCGTTGCTCCGACTCTTGTTCCTTCTAAGAAACCATCCGAAAGTGCAGTTGCAGTTGCCGGTAGGAGTGACGCAAGTTCTTGTGAAGCAGAAGCAACGATGTCTTCAAACGATGCGCCTCTTGGTGCGTCAATGACCCTTGATTTTGCAACAATTTCATCAAATGGATCGTGTGCTCTAAGACCTTTTTCTTTTAGGATTTCCCGTAATTCGGCATCGAGTGCGACAAATCTTTTTCTGCCAAGTCGTTCGAATATGTGGTAAATAGCACCGTAACGATCGACGCGTTTTCTTGCATATGCGAAGTACCAAACGATTCCCATAACAACAATGCCACACGAGAAGATAATTGGTAACCAGCCCATTACACAAATTATTGAAATGCAAGACAATGTGCCGACGATTTGGAGCCAAGGATAAAATGGCGCGCGGAATCCTGGATCGTACGAATCAAGCTTTGCTTCTCGCATCACAATTACTGAAATGCACAGTAGGGCAAACATAAGCAACTGGAATGCACTTGCTAATTTTGCAATTTTAAGTGGATCTAAAAATAAGATAACGAGAATGATAAAACTAGCGGAGACAATAATGCCAATTATTGGTGTGCCTTTACCATCCACTTTACGAAGTAATGGTGGAAGCAAGTGGTCACGACTCATCGCAAGAGGGTATCTTGAAGCGCTGAGTATCCCTGCATTGGCGACTGAAAGAAAAGCGAAGATCGCTGCAATCGCCATTATGAAACCACCAGTAGAAGAACCAGTTATATCAGAAGCAACTGTCGACACTGGAGTCAAATTGATTTCGCCATCAATATACATAACTCCTTCAGTTCCACTTACCCCAACCATGACAGTAAGGCCAACGATATACACAGTAATTGCTGTGCCAATTGCTAAAAACAAGCCAAGCGGAAGGTTGCGTTCAGGATTTTTAATTTCACCAGCTACACTGATGACTTTTGTAACACCGACATAACTTATAAACACAAGACCAGCTGCAGAGAGAATGTTTCCCGAACCTTCACCTAAAAAATTTGAGAAATTAGCGGGCTTAATTTCAAGGCTTCCAGCTGTAAGGAACCAGCCAAGAAGAGCAAGTAACATCACAACAAGAACAATTTGAAAAGATGTAGTTTTCTTTGCGCCTAAGATATTTAAACCGCCAAAAAAGACAACAAGACCTATTGCGATAACTGTATAAATAGAATCGCTCGTTTCAGCAGGCAGAAACAATTGTATATATGCGCTCATCCCAACAAGAGCGAAAGCGGTCTTTAAAAGTAATGCAAGCCAAATACCAAGCCCGCCAATAGTACCGACCATTGGACCAAGACTTCTGTCTAGAAAATAGTAAGCTCCGCCAGATCGTGGCATAGCAGTGCCGAGCTCGATTTTGCTGAGCATTGGAGGAATCAAAAGCAAACCAGCAATCAGGTAGGCAAGGACTACCGCTGGGCCAGCAATTTGAGTTGCAAAACTTGGCAAAAGGAAAAAGCCACTGCTCAATGTTGCGCCGGTTGCAAGTGCAAACACGCCAAACAAGCCAAGATGTTTTTTTGTTGTAGGAAGTGTTGCCATTAGTTAGTGACCATTATGTACGAAACAATCAATCTCTGCAATCATTGCCATTTTCATAATCTTTGCTATCTTCGCAATGAACGGGAGATTTGGCGCCTAGTTATGCATGTGGTTCAGTCATTTCACGGAAATTAAGGTATCCATCAAGTTCTTCTTCATCAAGAAGCCCCTTGCGCAAGACAATTTCTCGAATCGTTTCACCTGTTTTGAAAGCTTCCTTTGCAATAGCAGAAGTTTGGTCATATCCAATAATGGGTGCTAAAATTGTGCCAACCATTAAACTTTGCTCGACGAGACCTTCAGCAATTTCTTGATTTACTTCAAGACCTTGGATAAGTTTTTCATCGAATGTAGTAATCGAACCTGCTAGTAACATAATCGATTCAGTCAATCGTTCAGCAATCACTGGCATGCATAGGTTTAATTCTAAAATGGAACCTATGCCTCCGCTCGATGCGGTCGTTATTGTGACATCGTTTCCTACTACTTGGCAAAAGACTTGCATGGCCGCCTCGCATATTACAGGGTTAACCTTACCCGGCATAATGGACGACCCAGGTTGTACAGCAGGAAGAGTTAACTCAAAGAGCCCGCATCGTGGTCCTGAGCCTAGCCATCGAATGTCGTTTGCAATTTTGGATAGACTTGTTGCAATCGTTTTAAGTTCACCGTGGGCTTCAACAACACAATCTCTAGTTGCTTGAGCTTCAAAGTGATTAGATGCTTCTTTGAACGATACCTTTGCAATTTTGGAAAGTTCTCGGCAAACATGTGACGCGAATTTTGGATGTGTA
>CAWLAZ010000123.1:0-5195 GCA_963854955.1 Phycisphaerae bacterium
CATGAATTGGAATGTCTTCTGTTTTTGCATATTCTTCAAGAAGTTCGCGTTGGTCGTCTGTTAGTTTTTTAGGTACCGACAGACGAACTATGACCACTAAGTCGCCCCTTCTACCGGAACGTAAATCAGGTAGTCCCGCGCCATCAATTCTAAAAATTTCATTTGTTTGCGTGCCAGCGGGAATTTCCAAATCGTGGACGCAGTCAATCGAATCCACCTCAATTGTGGAGCCAAGAGCAAGTTGTGTAAATGCCACCGACACAATGTAAATTACATGATCGCCGTCTCGTTCAAAACGACTATCTTCAGCAACACGTACGAGGACATGTAAATCGCCGCGTTGTCCAACGCCACTGGGTGATGCTTCAGGAACAGGCGGTTCGCCTTCGCCACCAACTCGAACTGCTTGTCCGTGGTGAATGCCAGCCGGAATTTTTACTCGTAATTTTCGATGCACAGAAACGCGGCCACGACCACGGCAGTCTTCGCATTTTTCTTTGATAACAGAACCACGACCGTCACAAGCTGGGCATGCTGTCACCATCCTGAACATTCCGCCAAGACCTTGTTGTGCAACTTTTCCTTGTCCTTGACAAGTGCCGCATGTCTCGGGCGATGTTCCTGGTTTTGCGCCTCCGCCATCACAGGTTTCACACACGTCCAAACGATCAAACTCAACATCACGCTCCGTACCGGTGAGCACTTCTTCAAACGAAATTTCAACATCCGTTTCAAGGTCATAGCCACGTACTTGTCGTCTTTGGCGACCGCCTCCGAAACCACTTTGACCCCCTTGGTTGCCGAGAATATCATTAAACATGGAGAAAATATCTTCCACATTCATCGTGTTGAAGTTATGCCCCGCATGCCCTCTTCCACGCAAACCGTCATGGCCGTACTGGTCATAAATTTGTTTTTTTTGCGGATCAGAAAGCACTTCGTACGCCTCAGCGCATGCTTTAAATTTCTTCACCGCTTCTTCATCATCTGGGTTTCTGTCAGGATGAAATTTCATAGCAAGCCGACGGTAGGAACTTTTAATTTCCGAACCATCCGCACTGCGGGTAACATCTAAAACTTCATAATAACATCGGGTAACACTCATAATAAAAAAGGACACCGCTGCATTCAGCGGTGTCCACAAATCCATTTAATTAGAAAATTGCTTGATCAATTGGGTCTTCGTCGTCTTTCAAATCAGTCACAACAACATTTGTTGTCAGCATCAAACCCGCAACTGATGCTGCATTTAAAATCGCAGTACAAACAACAAGAGCGGGGTCAATAATACCCGCCTTTACAAGATCTTCATATACTCGTGTTGATGCGTTAAAGCCAAAGCCATCTTTGCCTTCTTTAATTTTTTCAACAACCACGTCACCATCATCGCCGCCGTTTGAAGCAATCAATGACGCTGGCGCTTCAAGCGCTAGTGCAAGAATATCAAAGCCAAGTTTCGCGTCGCCTTTTGCATTCTTACGAGCTTTTTCAATCGCGCCGATTGCACGAATATACGCAACGCCGCCACCTGCAACATATCCTTCTCGTGCAGCAGCACGAGTTGCAGCAAGCGCATCGTCAACGCGGTCTTTGCGTTCTTTCATTTCTACTTCGCTTGTTCCGCCAACTTCGATGACAGCAACGCCGCCAGTTAGTTTAGCCAATCGCTCTTGTAGTTTTTCTTTATCGTAGTCACTTGTAGAACGTTCGATTTGGGTAGTAATTTGATTTACTCTTGCTTCGATGTCCTTCTTCTTGCCGCCACCTCGAATGATTGTTGTGGCATCTTTAGTAATAACGATACGTTTTGCGCAACCGAGTTCGCTTAACTCAACATCTTCTAGGTTACGGCCAATATCTTCAGAGAAGAATGATCCGCCCGTAAGTGCCGCAATATCACCAAGCATTGCTTTTCGACGATCGCCAAAACCTGGAGCTTTAACTGCACAGATTTTCAACGTGCCGCGCAAGCGATTAATCACAAGCGCTGCAAGCGCTTCGCTTTCAATATCTTCTGCGATAAGCAAAAGCGGCTTGCCTGAAGTTACTGTTTTATTCAATAGGGGAAGCAAATCAGCAAGATTTGAAATCTTCTTTTCATAAATTAAAATCTGGCAATCTTCAAGAACGCATTCAGCGGTCGTTGGATCTGTCATGAAGTATGGGCTAAGAAACCCCTTGTCAAAAGCCATGCCTTCTACATACTCTAATGTTGTATCAGCTGTTTTGCCTTCTTCGACTTCTACAACACCATCACCACCAACCTTGTTGATTGCTTCGGCGATAATGTTTCCAATTTCAGCGTCGTGGTTAGATGAAACCATCGCAACTTTTTGGAGGTCGTTCTTGCCTTTACAGTCTTTTGCCATTGCATTCACGGCTTCAGTTGCAACTTTTGCAGCAGCAGTTATGCCACGCTGAATTGTTACTGGGTTTGCGCCAACGGAAACGTGTCGCAGACCGTGTCGGAAAATTGCATCTGCAAGAATTGTTGCGGATGTTGTACCATCACCGGCTACATCTGCTGTTTTCTTCGCAACTTGGTGCACCATTTTGGCACCCATGTTTTGGAATGGTTCTCCAAGTTCTATCTCTTTTGCAACAGAGACTCCGTCTTTTGTTACAGAAGGACTGCCCCATGCCTTTTGCATTACAACGTTTCGTCCAGCAGGACCAAGTGTTGTTCCAACTGCTTTTGCCATTTTTGCAACACCAGCACGAAATTCTTCGTGGGCAGCGCTGTCATATTTCATTTGTTTTGCTGTCATTTTGTGTTTTCTTTCTCTGTTCAGCCGTTTATCAAACCAAGCAATTCACTTTCGCGAACGATAAGGTGTGTCTTGCCTTTGATTTCGATTTCAGTGCCTGAGTATTTACCAAACATAACAAGGTCGCCCTTCTTTACTGCGGGCTTTGCACGTTGTCCGCCTTCAAGAAGTTTTCCTGGACCTGTTGCTACAACTGTGCCCTGCATTGGCTTTTCAGACGCAGTTTCTGGAAGGAAAATACCTGATGCTGTCTTGGTTTCTTTTTCGGTTGGCTTGATTAAAATTCTATCTTCGAGTGGTTTCACTGCCATTGTACTGTCTCCAATAATTGTTTTTGTGTGTATATAAATGCTTGCTTAGAAGCCCATGCCAGGCATACCGCCGCCCATGCCAGGCATACCGCCGCCCATGCCAGGCATACCGCCGCCCATGCCGCCCATTGGATCCATGCCGCCTGCGCCATCTTCGTCTGCATCAGAAGGTACGGTTGTAATAATGCAATCTGTTGAAAGAAGCATGCAGGCTACTGAAGATGCATTTTGTAAAGCACAACGGTCAACTTTAGCTGGTGTCATTACACCGTCTTCCAACAAGTCACAGTACTCCAGTGTCAAAGCGTTAAAGCCATTTGATCCGGTCATTTCCAAAACCTTCGCAACGACAACGGTGCCTTTTGCGCCTGCATTGTCTGCGATGGTTTGCAGTGGCAACGTTAGTGCATCAGCAATTACTTCAAAGCCAACTTTTTCTTCGCCTTTTGCGGACTTGCGTGCTTTCTGGAGTGCATCAAGTGATCGAAGGAAACTCACGCCACCTCCGGGCACGACGCCTTCTTCGATTGCAGCGCGCGTTGCGTGCAATGCATCTTCAACACGAGCCTTGCGTTCTTTTAGTTCTGCTTCAGTTGCAGCACCGACATTGATTTGTGCGATACCGCCTGCAAGTTTTGCGAGTCGTTCTTGTAACTTTTCTCGATCGTAATCTGAAGTGCTACTGGCAATTTCTGCACGAATTCGTGCAATTCGTTCTTGAATCGCTTTTGAAGTGCCAGCACCTTCCATGATGGTGGTTTCTTTATTCGTGATTTCAATTTTCTTTGCTTGACCAAGTTGCGTGAGAGATATCTTTTCAATATCAATACCGAGGTCTTTCATTATTGCTTCGCCGCCTGTGAGAATTGCGATGTCTTCAAGCATTGCTTTACGACGATCGCCGTAGCCAGGAGCTTTTACTGCTGCAACTTGCAACACGCCGCGCAATTTATTAATAACAAGAGTTGAGAGCGCTTCGCCTGTGATGTCTTCGGCAATAATCAAGAGTGATTTCTTTGACTCCATTACTTTTTCAAGAAGTGGTATCAGCTGTTTCGCTGAATCAAGTTTGTCCTCGTAAATCAAAACAAGTGGTTTATCGAGCACTGTCGACATTGCATCAACATCGGTCACAAAGTTTGGACTTAAAAACCCTCGGTCAAACTGCATGCCTTCAACGACATCTACAGTGGTGTCTAAACTCTTTCCTTCTTCGACTGTTATGACGCCGTCTTTTCCAACTTTAGAAAATGCCTTCGCCATAATTTTGCCAATTTCAGTATCGTTGTTTGCAGAAATCGTTGCGACCGCTTCAATGTTATCTTCAACAGATTGTGACATTTCACTAATAGAAGCAGTAACAATTTCAACCGATTTTCGTATGCCACGCACCATTGCATTAGCATCGCAACCAGCGGCAAGATGACGAAGACCGCTTTTGAAAATAGCTTCTGCAAGCACTGTCGCTGTCGTCGTGCCGTCGCCAGCATCGTCAGATGTTTTTGACGCAACTTCTTTCACGAGTTGCGCACCTTGGTTTTCAATTGTGTCGCGGAGTACAATTTCTTCTGCGACTGTTACGCCGTCCTTGGTTACAGTTGGGCCACCCCATGCCTTATCTAATACTGCGTTTCGTCCGCGCGGTCCCAATGTGGACTTCACCGCAGCAGCGAGTTTTTCAACACCTTGCAACATTTTCTTACGGGCTTCAACATCAAATGCCAGTTCTTTTACTGCCATGAATTTAATCTCCTAATCCTCAATCCAATTCCCAATCGGGTCATTTTGGATCGAACCTTTCCTGTGCTGCCGACGGCACGACGCCTTCGGCTTCCTTTTATATGTACAAATTCCGCACCAAAAACATCGCCGATGGCATGCTTATTTGCCAAATAATCGCTTTATTCGCCAATTTCACCGCCATGCGGACTGTTTATCTATTTTTTCCTGCCACGATGGCAGACTCCGAAAACGTCCCTAGAAAATCAGTTTATTTGGCGAAGGAGGCTCTCAAGCGCTGGCGGGGGCGTAACCAACGCATTTCGAATCCAGATAGTATCTCGAAGCAGATATCCTAATCCGATCACAATAAGGGAGATACTCATCACCATGATGA
>CAWLAZ010000124.1:0-5160 GCA_963854955.1 Phycisphaerae bacterium
GTTTTAACTGGTTCGCGAAAGTTTTGTAGCAAGTAGGGCAACCTAATAAACTTGATTCTTTATATTGGGCAATGGTGTAATTGCAATCAGGGCAAGTAAGTACATTTGAAAGTTCAGAACTTTTAGAAGAGGAAACATTCAAGACAATAGAAACACCGATTTTTCCAATGTTAAAACCCGCCGCCTCTGCATGTTCTCTGCAAAGGTTCGTTGTTTTATGTACACCATTCTTAACTTGTACATCTGTAAAATCAGCAGTATTGTCACAAAGATCACACGTGGTCATGAGTGCACTTTATGCTTACGTACTGTGGCTGCGATAGCAGCGCATGTGCTAATTATTTCTTGCATGTTTTCTATGGGCTGCATCGTGCTTGCATCGCAAGGTGCACTTGTTGGGTTTTCATGGCACTCAAGAAAGAGCGCGTCAACACCTGCTGCAGTTGCTGATTTTGCAAGAAGAAATGCGCGGTCTGGTCGACCAGCGGTGCACCCCTTACCTGCGCCTGGAAGTTGTGTCGAATGCGTTACATCGAAGCATACTGGTGGCCCAATTTCCATCATGTCGCCTAGTCCAATAAAGTCATTCACTAATCTGTTGTAGCCAAAAAACGTTCCACGTTCAGTCAAAATTATTTTTTCGCACTTTGCTTCATGCAGTTTATCGACAACATTGCGCATTTCATCGGGCGATAAAAATTGGCCTTTCTTAACATTGACAACTGCGCCACTTTCAGCTGCTGCTACGAGTAAATCAGTTTGCCTGCAAAGAAAAGCGGGGATTTGCAAAATATCGGCGACTTTACTTGCCGGTTCGGCATGTTGCGCTTCATGAATATCCGTAGTTACCATGCAATTGAACGTTTCTTTTACAGCAGCCAATATTTCAAGTCCTGCTTCGATTCCAGGACCTCGCTTAGAAAAGACACTGGTGCGATTTGCTTTATCAAAGCTTCCTTTAAAGACAAAACCAACGTTTGCATCGATGCACCATCCTTGGAGTTGCTCCGCTATGTCAAGCGCATGTTGCTTATTTTCGAGCACGCAGGGGCCTGCAATAATGAGCAATGAGGAATCTGTACCAATTGTTGTATTATTTATTTCTAAGGACCTGTTCATGTTGTACAGCGTACCACGTTAAAGCGTTTAATTTTACGCAACGTCCGATAGTTCCTTGATATTTGTCAGTTCTTCTAATTGCCCTAGAGAACTGTTGATATGACCATAAGAATTGACGAAGGTAGTACAGGGACTCAAAATCGGGGGAGACATAGGAATCTAAGAAATGACACACATGCCAAGAGAACCAGAAGCATTCACCGAACAAGTCGTATATATTTTACGTCGATTTTTTCCTGAAAAAGAAGTGCGACTAGCGGGACCTATGGACTTGTACCTCGATGGTCGACATCTTGGATTAAACAATCTCTATAGGATGGTCTCTTCAAACCCTGAACGCGGTGTTGAAATAGTTGAAGATTTTCTCGAACAATTGCTTGATGGAGATGCGCTGGCTGATTTTCAGATGCCTTTTTCAGTAGCAAAGGGACGAATAATGCCTCGAATTCAACCTATGTCTATATTTGAACAATTAGACCAAGAACAAGTTGTGTTTTCACCCTTTGTTAATGAGACAGTGATTTTGTATGTTATTGATATGCCGAGAATGACCGTAAGTATAACGATTGAACAGATGCTTAGATGGGGCGTTTCACTTGATGAAATAGATCGTATTGCTCGTGAAAATTTATCCATGTATCAACCAGAATTAAAATTGCAAATAGTCGAAGCTCGCGATGGTGGGCGAGCTGCGATTTTTAATATGCAAGATGGGTACGATGCGGCACGTCTTTTATTGACAACATTGTGGAAACGTTTGGCACCAGAATTCAAAGGGAATTTTTATGTTGCTGCTCCTTCACGAGATATGTTTATGGCAATTTCTTGTGGGCCGGACCAATTTGTAGAGAAATTACAAGAACGCGTAAGTGCCGATTACAAAAGACTCCCGTATCCTATATCTGGCGATTTGTTTCTTGTGACGCAAGACGGTGTTGCAGGGACTCGAGCAGCATAGGCTTCAAAGAAACTCTACCGACTGTATACTCGCAAGCGTGTTATTGATTATTGACAATTACGACTCGTTCACTTTCAATCTAGTGCAGCGCATTGGCGAACTTGATGTGGCTTCAGGCACCAAGCGTGATATGAAGGTGATACGTAATGATCAAATTACCCTGCAAGAAGCGATTGCATTACATCCAGCTCGGTTACTTATCTCTCCGGGCCCATGCACGCCTGATGCAAGCGGCATGAGCCGAGACCTGATCAAACATTTCCGTGGGAAAATCCCTATTCTTGGAGTATGCCTTGGTCATCAAGCAATCGCAGACGTGTACGCCATGTCGGTCATTCAATACGCCTTTCCTGTGCACGGGAAAACCTCTAAAGTTCTACATGATGGTAAAGGGCTTTTTGCAGGTATGTCAATGCCGTTTGACGCAACAAGATACCACTCTCTTGTCGTTGATATTGATTCTATACCAGAAGATTTTACAATGAGCGCATGGACAGAAGATGGCGTTTGTATGGGAATACGATGGAATGGAGACGGGCCAATGCTTGAAGGCGTCCAATTCCACCCAGAAAGTTTTTTGACGACCGAAGGTCCTTTGTTGCTTAAAAACTTTTTACAACAATAACAAAAGACAAAACACTTAATCCAAAAGTTGTTCAACCCAAGTTATGTTTTGGAGGAAGTTCTGGATGTCGTTTTCATGTGCTGCGATTGTTTCACGAGCGCCAAGAATTTTGATAAATGTGGTCATAATGTCATTTTTCACAACAATAACTTGTATCAAATGGTCATGGAGTCGCCAGCCAGAACCCGCCCCCATGAATTCGCCATGGATTGTGACTTGCGTAGCATCCTGCCCATCAATAGACAATATTTTTTTGGAAGCGTAAACAGGTCCGCCTTCATCTGAACGAAAAAGTGTTTTCCAGCGATCTATGCTTTTGTTTATTGTTTCAGTGTCTGCATTGAGCACTTGAGTGATAGTAATGAGCGCTTGGTCAGCATCAGTAGAACTAGGTAATACATAGCTGCAAGTTACAGAAATTGTTTTTGGGATAACCCATTCCCAGCTAGAAGGCCTTGGGGATGTATACCCACCAAATGTGATGACGCTGTTGTCTTCAGGTGCATGAAATGTGTATTTTGCTTCATGATTACTTTTTTTTTCTTCCACAGGGACATCTAAAAAAGACGGAGTTTTGGTATTCTTTGCAGTGGTTTCTTTTACAGCAGGAACAATTATTGTTTCTTTTTTAGGTGGTTGCGTATCCTTTTGAGCAGGTTCACAGCTCAGGATTAGGCAGCAGGGAATAATGATAGGTAGAATCTTCATAATGTCGTCAAGTAGTATTGTAAGAGAATGCGGATTTTTAAGTGTCGGTCCACTGAAAGTTACAACATGAATGGACCATTATACATTTTTAATGGAATTATTTTAACACAAGCGAATCCTCCCATTTATTCTCGGTCGTTGACTGTGATGGATGGTCTGGTGCACGCTATTGACGGTGAGCCACCAAGCGGCGCATTCATGCTTGATCTTAAAGGGCAGGTAATGATTCCTGGATTTGTTGATTCACACCTTCATCTTATTGAAGGATCCAGTGGTATGGGGGATGTTGATCTTAGGGGTATTACTTCTAAAGAGGCCTTCCGCGCTGTATTACTTGATGCTGCTTCAAAAGTGAAAGATGGTCATTGGCTGGTCGCGTTTGGCTGGACACAAGAAGCACTCGGTGCTTCTCCCGATTTATCTTGGTTTCCTGAAGAAATACAAATTCCTATTCTTTGCTACAGAGTTGATTTTCATTCTGCAGTGATGAACAAATTCGCCTTAGATGGTATCCCGCAGGAAGAAGTTAAAGACATTGCAGGAGGTGATGAAATTGCGCAAGGCCGAGTTAAAGAGGATGCCCTCTATTCAATCGTTTGCCCATTAATTCCAGAGCAGTCTGTCCTTGTTAAACAGAATCGTACAATAAGAACTATGCGTCGCATGCAGAAGCATGGCCTTACGCTTCTTGGCACTATGGAACATTTGTCTGAGGTGAGAGATGTTTTGCTTCCTCTTGATTTACGATCATTCATGCGCATACGTGTTATGTGCCTAGATGAACCAAATAATGAAAATGCACGTCTATGTGCATCGTTTGAAAATAATTCTTTTCTGAAATGCGTTGGGTTCAAGGGATTTTTGGATGGTTCTCTAGGATCAAGAACGGCAAAAATGTATGCTCCATGGGACGACGTTCTTGGTGCTGGTGTTTGGGCGGGTATTGCGGCAGACGGTTCAGTCAATTCTTGGGTAAAACGTGTTGCAAAATTAGGATTTTTTCCAGTTATGCATGCAATCGGTGATGAAGCTGTGGGTGTTGCTTTGGAAGCGGTACAAGATATTGATGCTGAAATTCAACCTCGTATAGAACACGCTCAGTTTATAGCGGACAAAGACATACCGTTTCTATCGGGTAGGATGTTTGGTGTTCAACCATTACACCAAGTAGAGGATCAGAAAATAGCCATTGAAGCAGTAGGGGAAAAGAGAGCAGGCCAATTGCATAATTGGCGCAGAATGCTCGATGCTGGTGCCCTCCTTTCTTTCGGTTCAGACTGGCCAGTCGCAGAAGCAAATCCCATCGCAGCAATGCGCGTTGCCATTGCAAATGGAGTTTGTCCTGAAGAGGCACTTGAATCAAGCACGTCAACAGCATGCGCTTCGCTTGATCCTGCCCTTACGGGTAAACTTACCGTTGGCTCGTTTGCCGATATGGTGTTACTTGATTGTGATCCTTTACGATGCGATTGGGAAAAAAAGCAACCAACAGTGGTCATGACGATGCTTGAAGGAAAAATAGTTTATGAAAAGGAATAAGAATGAGTGATCAGTTAACACATATGGATGATAAAGGAAGAGCGTCAATGGTTGATGTTTCTCTTAAGTCAATTATGCGCAGAACATCTATCGCATCAGGGTACTTTGTCGCTAAAAAAGAAACACTCGATGCCATATGGCAGGGTAATTTGCCAAAAGGCGAAGCGCTTGCTGTAGCACGTGTCGCAGGGATTCAAGCAGCAAAACAATG
>CAWLAZ010000125.1:0-5091 GCA_963854955.1 Phycisphaerae bacterium
GGCAAATGGAACGGGAATCGAAATGCTCCAAGAACATGTGAAAGTTCATGAAAATCGGGCTCGGTGTCAAGACGCGATGCAATGAGGTTTTCTACTTTTGCAACTTCACTGAGCAATTTTTCTGGAATGAATGAAATCACAAAACAATCTTTGGTTGGTTCCCATTCTTTTTGAATAGAGCGCTCCATGCCAATCGTTCCTTGGTGAAGTTTAGGATCGACATTTGCTCTAACGGGGTCGTGGTCGGATGCTGATTTACCGTTTTTTCGAGGGCGCAGTATTTGAGCACTTCTATTTGTCCATTTATCATTTAGAAAAATAAAATCAATTTGTCGGCCATCTGTGTTTCCTTTAAACGCGTGAAACGTCCCAGCATCTGAGTTCTGAACCGTTGACACATATCCAGCATCATGAAAGACTTTACATGGTTCACTTTCAGGCGTGAAATTAAAATCGCCCATAATTGCAACAGGAATTACCCCTTCGCTGAGTTCTTTTGTTTTTGCAACAATGAGTTTTGCACTTTCAAGTCGTGCTTGCGTTCCACGATGATCAAAGTGCGTGCCCCACAACAGCATCGATGGACCGCTTGTGCCCACCATTCGGACTGTCGCCCAAGTTGCTGTTCGCTCAAGTGCTGCATCCCAGCCTTTTGAAATTTCATCTGGTGTTGGTGATAACCAAATTTGTCCTTCTCTTAAAAGCTCCAATTTCGAAGTATCAATAAGCAAGCCGCTAAACTCACCTAATGTGTTTCCACTTCGGTGTTCGCCTATTTTTTTGTACTTTGGAAAAAGTTCTTCAATGTATGTAAGTTGACCAAGCAACGCTTCTTGAATTGCAAGTGCAGCAGGATTCGCATTTCGAATCGTTTCAACAACATGTTCTTTGCGAAACTCCCAACTGTTCTTTCCATCTTTAATGGTGTCGTACCGTATGTTGAAAGTCATCAACGTGATTGGTTCTGCAGAGACCAATTGGGAAAGCGTGAGTACCAGTAAACAAAAAAAGATCTTCATCTACGCAGTGTACTGCCATGTACCTAAGATATTTAATGACCCGAGGGGTAATTAATTGGTAATTATTTTGCGTAAAATTTGGCGGAAATGCCGTTTTTACGATCAAGAGACGTCCATGCAACGAGAATGCCATCACGTACTTTCGCCACCCGAGGGAAGCCAGATGCACGCGATGCTGAAACTTGTGCAACAACTTCTTTTTCATTTATTGTCCCATCACTGTGCACAGTAGCAAGCATAACGGAAGCCGTTTCGCCGTTTGGTATCAACCAAGTTGCAGCAGCAGTGTCTTTTCCAATAACAACAATATCAACTCGACCAAGAATGCTTTCTGAAATTTTTATTGGAGTTTCTGCAAATGCAACATACACAGCGGGGATATTTTTTGGTGCTGTGTACCACGCTGCAACGAAGGTGTCGCCTTCTACATCTATCGATGGACCGTTTACTGGACACCCTTCGATCTTCCAATTGTCAGCAAAACAATTTTTTGGTGTTCTACCTATCGCTGTAACTGAAATGTCCCGCATTTCATCCTCGCTTCGATCGCGGTAAATGACGACTGCTTCACCTTCTGCGACCACAGCGTCCGTCCCACAACATTCGCACACACGGTTATCAAGTAACTCACTTGTTTGCACTTTGTCATTAATAATAGCCGTGCGCAATTGCATGTCTCCCCCACCTTCGCCCATGTGACCATCGCCAGTCATCGCACGGCCATCAAGCCAAAAGGCACGCACACCATTTTCGCCCTCTGGAACAAGAGAAACAAAACCATGTTCGCCAAGAACACGATCGTCGTTGAGTACTCCCATGAGTGACCATGTTTTTCCATCGTCGTCACTCCGCGCTACCGCAATGTCATACGCATACGTTCCGGGACCAGATTGCTGCGGCCATGTCACAAAAAGTGTGCCGTCTTTGGCAACACCCAGTTCTGGAAAGTCAGCCCAGTTGGCAAAAAAATTGTTTCCCTGCACTATTAAGTTCGCGTCGCCCCACTGCCTAAGTGCGCCATCAAACTTTGCGCATTTTAACGCGATGATTTTTTTTTCTTTATCAACTGGTTCAATCCACGTCATCCACGCCCCACCATCCGTTTCAACAAGGTTAGGTGCGATTGCATCAGCGCCTGTTGGTGATGCTGAAATTATGAAGGATAAAATTGTTGTAATCATCCACACATGATATCGAAATTACTGCGTTGCTCGTTGCCTCTTCCGAAGAAGAGAGAGGTTCCACTTACGTATTGTTTCGCTATTTTCAGCGTTCACTGGGGAAACATGCAAAATGAAGTTTGCTACTCCTGTCTTCTGTGCAAGGTCTATGCGCTGAGCGGGTACAAATGGATTACGTGGATTTGATTCACTGTTGTTGTACTTCCAATTAGACGTGATCGATGACCCTGCTTCAAGTCGAAAGGGCTCTTCGAAAAAAACCGTTTCGCCGTAGTGCGGGTCCCACTTTGATATTGAAAACAACGTGGTATCACCCGATGCAATTTTCATCGAAGAACACTCTGCCCCAGCTCGGGGAGTAATACCGACTACATCAACTGCAACAGGCAACTCGATTGTTTCGCCAACAGAATACGCTGTGTCTTCTGCTTCGATGTAAATGCGACGAACCATTGTGACTATTTCTTGAACTGCGCGCGAGTTCACCGTAGGGTCTGATTGAATCGAGACGTAGCACGACAATTTTTCTTCTTTACCACGGGGACGATAATGCGTTTCAGCTATCAAGTCTACATTTGTTGGGATCTCCCAATGGAAACCATTCGGCAGAGATATTTCGCCTGTGCCGGGTCCAATTTTTCCATGCGTTCCTGAAGGAACCCAACCGATGTCGCCCATCATTTCATATCCCGGCGTGTCGGGATCCCACCCATCAAAGGCACGCCCCCTGCCTTGAAAGTCAAATACAAATCCAACCATTTGCACTGCACGAGCCGCGGTGGTTTTAAAAACAAAAGAAGTTACTTTCAAAGGTTCTGGATTATTGATTGGCAACACAAACGTTTGTTTATCAAGAATACCTTTGTGCCACCTTACTTGACTTTCTGCGGGAATAGTCCAAGGAGTTAATGGATTTGTTTGTCCTGTTGCCACTGGAATGCGTGGCATTCCTTCGCAAATTGCAATTTCGGGTGCATCCCCCTTGGGTTTCCCTGCATCAATCCATTTTTGAATAGTTGCAATTGCTTCTTTTGAAATTGACCGTTGATGACGAATTGGTACTCCGCTTTCATCTGGTAGCCAAGGTGGCATAATCCCCGAAGTCGTTAGCTCAACAATAAAAGATGCACGCCCAGCAACATCGTCGTAACTCATAAGATGAAATGGTCCTGCGCCACCAGATTTATGACACGGCAAGCAGTTCGATACCATTATTGTTTGGATATCTTCTGTCCAAGTTGGAACTTCGGTTGGTACCTGCCCAACTACAATTGCAACAACTAATGCAATCATTTCATTTGCTCAATGATGCAACCAGTTGGTTTTCGATACGAAGGGGTTACAATCGCCCCATCAATTGCAGCATCAATCGCATCTCGCACATAATGTTTTGTTGCTTTGTCGCGTCGATTACCTGGCGAATCAAACAGGTTATTTATTAATCCTTGGTACACAATAATCGGTTTTCCAGAAGCATCGTACGTCACAACGACTGCTTCTGGCGTAACCGTCGCGTGGAATCTGTTTACTAATTCATGGTCATTATCGACGAGCACTTCCATTGTTAAACCATACTCACGCGCGTGTTCATTCGCATCGCTAAAAGTTCTGCCTTCCCAAATGTGCACAAGAAATAATTCGCCACCCTTAGACATAAGATCTTTATGGATACGTTCAAGTTCTGGAGCAAGTGCATTTGCAATTGGACAGTCTGTACTGCTAAAGACAATTACATCGATTTCACCTTGCGATCCCTGCAGTATCTTTGATTCCAATGTCCCTCTGGACGAACAACATTGAAGAAAGCAAAGGACTAAAAGGGAAACATATTTCACCATGATTATTTTTTTGGCGTGGGAGAATTGGGAGGAGCAAATCCGTTACAGAATTGTTCTGCGTAGGCTTGGCATGCCGCATCCCAGTTTGTGCAGCAATATTCATAGCCGGAAGTTGTATGCACGCAATTACAAATCGGTGGAGGAATCATCTGTTGTGCACAACCATCGCAACCACCGCCGCCGGGGTCACCACCGCCTTCGAAGTTTGACATCTCTGGCTCACCATGGTAACAACCCATTATCCAAGGAAAACCATTTGGATCTTCGCTATAGGGAAGGGATGTGTGGTAGTGATATCCACGAATTGAATCAGTGTGCCCATGACAACCATCAAGCGGATTTACCAAACCGTTATGCGCGTCAACACCTTCTGATTCCCATGGACCAAAAATTGGATATCCATCATATGCATAGCCAATTACGCCACTGTGTCCATTGGTCTCCATTGCATCAAGCGCAGGTGACCATTGGTGGTAATGGTACGAACCATCCATGGATGGGTGACCGTTGTAATCATCAAAACAAATTGAACTGGGCGCATCAACACCACCAGCGTCGTATGGGTTGTACATTGCCACACCATTTGTCGAAAGTGCCGTTGGTCCAGGCTGATCAAGATATTCCACTGCAGGCGAATCCGTCGGTGTGGCAATCATTGGCAAATATATTATTCGGTTTTGGTCTGAGGCTGTGTTTGGGTTGTAGCAACCAGTTGAACCATCGAACGGACCGGTGGGATGATTTGGCACGCCGCTGGTATGAATAACGACAAAACCAGTATCGTAATCAAACGACACTTGCGTATCATCAGTAAATGGATGAATAGATTCGCAATCGGTTCCCCACTCGTCGATGAGCATGAGAAGATCCGAAACCGAAACAGTCCCATCGCCATCAATATCAGCGCCATCGCCAGAAGTGCCCCAAGCATCGATGACCATAAGCACGTCGCCTACCCCGACATTTCCATCAATATCTAAATCTGTCATACAGCCAATACCGTAGGGCATTGAAAATGCAACAGAGCCCATCATTACAGATGATAAAAGGCTG
>CAWLAZ010000126.1:0-5090 GCA_963854955.1 Phycisphaerae bacterium
TTGATCTGTTTTTTAAGGAAGGAACCGCACTGATCTACTTCTGTTGGAAGCGGCGTTCGGTCGTCTTTTGGTCTGCTTTTTAAGACGGTAGCAATATAAACATCATCACGGCTGAGTCCCATTGCATCAATGATCTGATTGAGTTTTTGACCAGCAGGACCAACAAATGGGATGCCTTGTGCGTCTTCTTCAGCGCCGGGCGCTTCGCCGACGAACATGAGCGATGCATTAGGGTTTCCTGCACCAAACACGGTTTGTGTATGTGCAACCGCAACGGTGCAATGTGGACACGCCGAACCATGGGTTTGTTTGAGTTGATCAAGCAACGATTGTTTATCTGTCGATTGCGTTTCGGTTGTTGATTCACAAACCTCAGCGACTTCACCTACAGGCAAAAACCCCACGCCCATTAGTTTGCTCGTTTCAAGGTGAAGTTGTGCCGTTTGTATATCCATCGGTTGTATCTTAATCTCGTTGCACGATAAGTGTAACTGGTCCGTCGTTTGTAATTTCAATTTTCATCGTAGCGCCAAAAATGCCTGTTTTCACTGGGATTGCGTGTTCCTCTTGAAGTAACGCGCCAACTTGGTCGACCAGCGGTGCAGCCATTTCTGGATGTGCGGCGTGCATAAAACTCGGACGGTTACCTTTTGAACAGTCACCCACAAGCGTGAATTGACTTATAAGTAAAATTTCTCCAGAAATATCTTGCACAGAGCAATTCATTTTGTCGTTTTCATCCCGAAATATACGTAGGTGTGCAAGTTTTTTTGCAATCCATTGGGCTTGCGATTCGGAGTCCCCGTATTCTACACCAAGAAAAATGCAGAGTCCATGCTCAATCAATGCTTTATAGGGAGGGCTCTCTACGGAAACGCTCGCGCATAGAACGCGTTGTACGACGGCAATCATTCTCGTATTGTTGCGTACAAATCCTAAGAATGTGTAAAAAAAGAACCCGTTGTTCTAAAACAAACGGGCTCCATGTGGGGGATAGGTATATGAGAATGTTCGTAGTAAGTGCTTGGGTGGTTCCAATAAAAATAAAATTAAAGAAACGCCATCGCGCAACTCGACACGAGCGCCGTGCCATTTGGGTCACATGCTTGTCGGTAATCGATTAATTCAACTTCATCTGGTTGCACAAGATTGAGCATGGCGGACATATTGCCAATGGAGCACCACTGCGTTGCATTATTGTTCCATTTCATAGCTTCGATGAACTCCGACGCGTCATTTTCGATGTATTTCGCCATCATCTCGCGGTCGTGCCGTTCCACATCAAATTTCCGCTGGTCATCGACAGGGCGCGGCTCGCCGAATTGTTGGCCGACATGACTTAAATCCGCAGAGGAAACGAATAGGGTTGTACCGCCTATTTCATCAAGAATAGTTCTCAATCGAGCGATAAAATCTTTTGTGCTCGTTCGCGCATCGTCGTCTTCGATCACTTCAATCAACGGGCTTGGAATAAGCGCTGCGACAATTGGCACGTCACCAAAACAATATTGCAACCATGGCAAATGTAATTCGATGGAATGCTCTGCGGCGTGATCGATGAAATCGGAAGTTATGCCTGTGCCAAACGCATCGGTTAGTTTTGCAACAACGGTTTCATCGATTGGGCAAACCCCCAGCGGTGTCGTGAATCCAATAGTTGAAAGGACGACGCCGTCGCCATGACCGAAGTGATTTGTTCCAAGAATGACAATGCGATCAGGTTTTTCGGTATCTTTCCAAGCGTAGTAAGCAGATGCGTAATTTGGCCAACCTCTGTCGTAGTCGAGGTGTGGAGCAACAATCGCTTTCACTGGTTGGTCGAACTCTGGATCCTCAGTTTCGGCGAACCAAGCATCGAGTGTTTTATTGCATGCATCCGCTGTTTCGCCAAGTGCTCCGCTTGCTCGGATAGAGAACACGCCAGCATCTTGAAGTTTTTGCACTGCTTCTTGTTCTAGTTTTTTAGAAGTTGGTCCCCAGAGCAAGCCCGCGCTATCGAGTTTTTTAACAAGTTCGATGAATTGTTCGGGCTTTGCCTTCGTTTTTTTAATGATTTCATCAAGGGTCGATTCCCCATCAATGAGTTGCACTGCTGAAAAAACATTGGGCGGGAGGACCAACGTCTCTTTTGTAAGCATGAATGGGTCACGAAGGGCAATAAATTGTTTGCCGTCTTTTTGCATGGGCCATGCTTGGAATTGACGCAGGGCAGGCATGAGTAGATGTTCAGGAAGGTCCGAGAATGGCATTTCTGTCTCCAAGTGGCGTAGAAAGAGTGATTATTCCGTCAAAGGTATATATATGACTGCAGTACGAGCAATATTTAGCCAACAATCACGTTGTAAGGTATCATCGCTTGACCATGAGCGGTGTTTGTTTACAATACAGAATCACCCTTTTTTTACATCTATTTTTTGAAACCTTTTTTAGAATTGCACGGAAGTTAAGACATGAAAAACCAATTAACCAAAAACATTATTCTGGCGATGCTCTTTTCGCTCTCAACGTTGCTGGTTGCTTGTGAAAAGCCAAGCGATGCATCTGAGAAAACAGAATCAATTTCAGGAACCGAATCCTCAGAAAGAGCTCCAATTAAAGGGAAAACTCCAAGTAAAGCGAAAGAAAGTAACTTGGTGCTGGGTGCTTCGAGTGAAAAGGCATCAAAAGGTGATATGAAAAAAAGTGATGCAAAAAAAGGTGCTTCGACACACAAAGGCGCGGTCACAAAATTAGACGTAAACGCACTTAATGCATTAAATGATTCATTTAAAAGTCTCGATGCTGACAAAACAACGCAACCGGAGAAGCTAGAACTGAACGTAAATCCTCCAGCCATTATTGAACAAGTCATTGTTGCAATTCCTGCTGAACTTGATTTGGGTACATTTTCAACAAGTGAAACAGGCACGGGCTCAGTCTCATTGAAAAATACAAGCGACAAGCCTGTCACTATTACGCGGGCAAAAGCAAGCTGTGGTTGCACAACTTCAGACTTCAAAAACGGAACAGTTCTTCAACCAGGTGAGTCAACAGAAATTGGCGTGACGATGAATGGCAAAGGCCGTGCTCGAAAAATGTCCAAAACGGTAACATTCACAATCGAAGGGTATCCATCGCTGCGCTTGCCAGTCATAGCAAATACAGTTTCATACGTCAGCGTAGATAAAGAACCAATCCAAATTAACGATGAGGTAGGTACAACCTTGGTTACACTGACATCGTTGGACGGCCAACCCTTCTTGGTGACATCTATTTTGCCAGCAATCGCTGAGTTGCCGACAGAACCAGCATCAGAAGTACAACTTCTAATGGACTGGGATATGTTTTGGGATGTTGTGCAAACAACAAAAGTAACTATTCGAATAGATCATCCTTTGTGCTCAGAGATCACAACGAATATTCGTTTGACTGCTGACCAACGCCAAAAGTTGAATAAGATTATTTCAGATCGTAGAGCAAATGGGAACCTTCCAACGAAGGACCCAACACGCCCGCTTACGGGCGATCAGTTAGCGAGGTACATTGAAGGCGGTCGAGGCAATCAAGTACTAAAGTATATCTCTGAAGGACTTGGAAAATATGACGCAGTAAACAAAGAAGGCATCGCATTGTTAAGCGTTTCTGCTGAGGCAGGCGACGCGGAAACACTTACCAAATTGTTAGAATTAGGTGCGCAAATAGAACGCGTAGACAGAGTGAATAGAACACCACTCATGCACGCAGCGCGCTCAATGAATCCAGAAACGATTTATCTTTTACTCGATGCTGGCGCAGATATTCAGGCACGCGACCGTTTGGGTGGCACCCCTCTTTCATGGGCATCGGGTTTTGGTTCACCAGAGGGTGTGCAGGCGCTCATTGATGCTGGTGCTGACGCGAACACTGTAGACAGCGTGCTCGGGTATACACCGCTTCTCTGGGCAGCGGGTTTTGGTGATTCGAAATCAGTCGCAATTCTTTTGGAAGCGGGTGCAGATGTAAACGTTATTGATACAGCAGAAAAACGTTCGCCATTGATGCATGCAGTTCGCACAGGGAAAATTGAAAGCTTAAAATTACTTATTGTTGCAGGCGCAAGTCTGACGGCTATCGATAAAGATCTTTCAACACCATTGCATATCGGCGTCACATCAAGCAATGTTTCCATCGATAAAATTCAACTACTGGTTGAATCCGGCGCAGAGGTGCAGGCGAAAAATGCAAGTGGAGAAACCGCACTTGACATTGCAAAAAGCCGAACGGATGATGATGCGGCTGTCATTGTTGCCTATCTCATCGAACAATCGAAGTAAGAAAACATTCCTTTACATGATTCTCTCAGCGAACCGCCATTGGCGGTTCGCTGTCGTTATGATGTACATTCAAAAAAAGGAATACCGAATGACAACACTCGCAACTACAATCGAATACGAACAATTAATTAAAAACACAAAAGAAGCCAACGCTTTAGGGACAACAATATCGCTTCTCCATTGGGATCAAGAAGTAATGATGCCTAAGAAGGGAATTGCATTTCGTGCAGATCAGATTTCGCTTACTTCTCGTTTGCATCACGAAATGGTCACAGACCCAAAGGTTGCGGATTTACTTAGCGCTTGTGAAGCCGACAATGATTTAGTCGGCGATGCAACAAGTGAAACAGCGGCAAACATTCGAGAAATTCGTCATGGATACGAACGCGCAACAAAGTTGCCAACAGAACTTGTTGAAGAAGAAGCTACGCTCTCAAGCCGTGGGCAAAGTGCTTGGGCAGAAGCAAGAAAAAATAACGACTTCAAAGAATTTCAACCTTGGCTTGAAAAAATTGTAAACCTTCTCCAGCGTAAAGCAGATTGTTACGGTTGGGCTGAAGGCGGAGAGCCGTGGGATGCACTTGCGGAAGATTACGAGCCAGGTTGCACAGCAGCATCTGTAAGCGAAGTGTTCACGCCTTTACGTAAACGATTGCAATCATTGCTTGACGAAATCATGGGAAGTGCGACAAAGCCAAGTAACTCGTTTAATGAAATTGCTCTGCCGATCGATCAGCAACAAGGATTTGTTCGCGCTATCGCAGCACAAATTGGTTTTGATTTTGACGCAGGTCGTCT
>CAWLAZ010000127.1:0-5086 GCA_963854955.1 Phycisphaerae bacterium
CCTTTGATGTATTCGATACCCTCGTCTTTCACTTGTTGCTCTGTCATGCCGATGGAAGCAATTTGTGGGTTGGTATAAGTACATGCAGGTATAGATTTATAGTCAACGCCAAATGTGTGATGACCCACAATTCGTTCCACACAAGTCACGCCTTCTTCAGACGCAACGTGCGCTAAAAGCGGTGGCCCGATGATGTCGCCGATGGCGTAGATACCAGCAACACTTGTTTTATATGTTGGTTCATCAACATCTTTTGCGTCTGTTTTAATAAAACCGCGATCAAGTTCTATGCCAAGTGAATCATCAAAAAGACCATCACAGCGTGGTCCAACACCAATTGCGACTAATACTTTTTCCCCAGTAACACTGTCTTGTTTTGTTTCATCGTTTACGTTTGTAAACGAAACAGTTGCGCCATTTTCGTTAATATCTACTGATTTGACTGCAACGTTCGTATGAATTTTCATGCCTTGTTTTTTAAATGCACGTTCTGCAAGTTTACTAATATCAATGTCTTCAACGGGCACAATACGGTCGAGCATTTCAATAATCGTTACCTTAGTGCCGAAAGCGTTGTACACATAAGCAAACTCCATACCTATGGCTCCCGAACCAATAATCACTAAAGATTCTGGTCGTTCTTCAAGAATCATTGCGTGCGCTGAATTCAAAATTGTTTTACCGTCGCAAGGCGCAAATGGTAAGTCTCTTGGTTTTGCACCGGTCGCAATTAATATACGTTCCGCTGTAATTGTTTCTACAACCTCGCCACCATTGCCGCTGTAATAATCGCCCGATGGCGTACGCACTTCGACGGTGCACGGTGTGACGCCGTTGTTACCTGAAACAATGTGCGCATGACCTTCTATGTGCTCAATGTTATTTTTCTTAAAGAGGTAGGCAACCCCTCCGTTTAACTGCCCAGTAATCTTTCTGCTTCGCCCAATAAACGCACCCCAGTCAACTGTAACATCGTTAACGTTGATGCCCCATTCTTTGCCGTGGTTTATGGCCTCATCGTACACTTCAGCGCCGTGTAATAACGCCTTTGAAGGTATGCAGCCCCAATTCAAGCAAACACCACCGAGTTTATCCCGATCAATACACGCAACTTTTAAACCAAGCTGCGCAGCACGAACCGCACCGACATATCCACCGGGACCTGAGCCAATTACAAGTAAATCAAAATGACGTTTTGTAGACAAAATACATACCTTCCAATTAGGGGAGAAATTTGAGTCGAATATGGCATTTTATCAAAGGAAATCCCGTTGCGGTGCACTGGCGTAACCCATTGACTTGTCTATACTTATATATTGCCGCACAGGTGCTTTAGAAGTGATTGCCACCGAGTCCTTCGTAAAGTAGCTGTCTGCGGTATCATTTGCGATTCTACAGGAAAGAATACACCCGTGAAAACAGCATTAATCAGTGACATACATGGAAACCTCGAAGCGCTCACCACAGTGCTCGAGGATATAGGCGATCGCTCAGTTGATAGAATTGTGTGCCTTGGCGATACACTTGGATATGGTCCAAACCCTGCAGAATGCGTTGATATGATTGCTGAAATTTGTGATTGGTGCCTTTTGGGAAACCATGACTACGGCGCACTTTACGAACCAACAAACTTTAATGCTGCCGCTGAACAGGCGGCATACTGGACGCGGGCACAATTTGATGCTGAAAAAGACAAAGATGTCGCGGCAAAACGGTGGGAATTTTTGGGGGGACTTCGAGTCCGTGTCCAAATGGAGGAATTTCTTGCCGTGCACGGCACGCCTCGCCGGCCTATCAATGAATACTTGTTTCCAGACGACGCAATAAACTCGCCTATAAAAATGAAACAGATTTTTGATCGAATTCCCAAACACTCTATGGCTGGACATACACATGTACCAGGAATTTTTACGAGTGAACCCGATTTTTATCCACCAGAAGACATCGATGATACGTTCAAATACGAGAACGAAGAGCAAATTATTATTAATCCAGGATCCGTGGGACAACCACGCGATTTTGACCCACGAAGCAGTTACGCGATTCTTGATGATGAAGAAAAGAAAGTTAATTTTATTCGACTCGATTACGACATCGAATCCGTTCGCGACAAAATTTATGCAATTCCCGATCTAAGCAATTGGCTTGGTGATCGGCTTCGCGAAGGTCGGTAAGACCTTAATGGAAAGAAGGACAATATGACACCTCAGGCACGGCGGCGATTAATTCCAGTACTAGTTGTTTTTTTAGCAGGCAGTATTTTGTCTGTACTCATTTTTGGTCCCAAAAAACCAAAATCTCCAACAGACCAGCCAATCCCCGAGGCAACGGCAGTGGATGTGCAAGAAAACGGAACAGCTAAAGTTGAAGAAACTCCAAAAGCAATACCTGCACTAGTTGAAGTAACTGAACTTGCAAACAAAAACCTCAAGCCATTCGAAGTGTTGCGTCTTAAAACAAACGACACAACAAGCAACACCGTTACACTTGGGTCGCTTACCGATTATGAAAACTGGAAAATGGAAGTTGACTTTGCTCGCAACGGCGCAGGTATTTCTTCAATTCGTTTTTCAGATATTTATGAAACAGTTGATGGCAAGCTTGCATGGAATCATTTTCGCGCAAATGGTGGTGAGCAACCATCGATCGAGGAATTGTACCTTCTTGCGACTTCTAATGTATTCAACGACCACACCGCTTCTGTGCTCGGTGCATACCAAGTAGTTATCAACGACCAAAAACTTTTACTGACTGATTCAAATGTTTGGACGCAAATAAACAGTACCCAGCAGAGCGTGTCGTTTGAAGCAACTGTGGTTGATGCCAGCGACAACAGTGTTGCTGTACTCCACCGCACATGGTCCCTTAGCGATGGATATCTATTACATATTGAACAGTCCATCAAAAACCTAACGGGGCAGGATTTTACTGCGCAATGGTTACAATACGGACCTTCAAGTTTAACCGTTGATCGATCTCGATATATGGACAGAAGGCGCTTCCGCTTTGGTTGGGAACTTAGTGAAGAGTTTGATCCAAACCACGCAGCGCCAATCCAATCGAATGATTTTCTGTATGAATTCGCAGACGTTACAAAAGATCAAAATTTAACGATTTGGCCAACGGATGAAACTGCAGAGGATGGCCTAAAGCTTTCTTGGTTCGCATCCACTAACCGTTATTTTTCACTTGCTGTCATGCCGAACATTAATGATAAAGGCATAGGCGACCGTGTCATCACGAATAAAATTGCGTCTATCACTTCAAGTATAAAAGGTAATGGCGATGATCAATTCGTCATGACTGGCTTGTGGAGTCCTAATACAATTATTGCGGGTGGTGCCGCGTTCGACTTTACTATGGATGTCTACGCAGGTCCTCTGCAACGGTCTGTACTTGACAACAACGAGCCATACATTGCGCTCAACATGCGTGATATGGTTCTGTATCAAATGTCATCCATGTGTGCAATTTGCACATTCCAATGGCTTGCAGATTTTCTTGGTGTTGTCTTAACAACGCTTGATCAATACGTTGTCTTTGACTGGGGATTAGCAATTATTCTTCTCGTGCTTATCGTGCGAAGTATCTTGCATCCAATAACTAAAAAGTCGCAAATCAATATGCAACGCTTTGGCAAAGTTATGCAAAAACTAAAGCCAGAAATTGATACCCTTAAAAAGAAATATCCAAACGATCCAAAAAAAGTGCAGTCAGAACAGATGGCACTCATGCAAAAATATGGCGTAAACCCTTTTCAAATGCTCGGTTGCTTACCGATGTTTTTGCAAATGCCAATTTGGATAGCACTGTACGCATTGCTGTACTTTATGTTCGACATTCGACAAGAGCCCGCATTTTTCGGAATCTTCCAAATGATTGGCGACTGGCCATTCCTTGCGGACCTAAGTTCGGCAGACCATTTCTTCGGTAAATTCGATGAGCCAAAACATTTCTTGTTATGGAATATTACAGGTATCAACTTGCTCCCCATAATGATGGGCTTCATTTTCTTTATTCAACAAAAATATATGTCACCGCAAAGCATGGCGACAACACCGGAACAAGCATCGCAGCAAAAAATTATGCGCGTGATGATGGTAGTACTTTTTCCAGTCATGTTGTACTCCGCACCTTCTGGTTTAACTTTGTACATTTTGACTTCAAGCACCGTTGGTATTCTTGAAAGCCGTAGAATTCGCAAGCATATTGACGCAATACCCCTTGAGCTCAAACCCGTTGGACCTACCGTTGGGAAAGCTAAGAAAACCAAAGACAAGCAAGGTCGTGCATGGTCGGATGCAATGGACGCTCGTCGCAAAAAGGTACAAAATAAGGCAAGCAAACGCAACTTCAAGAAGCGTGATTGATGGCCAAACACGATGGATCATGAAACCACCATCGTTGCTATCAGTTCGCCAGGCGGTCAGTCCTCGCACGCTCTTATTCGGGCGACTGGACCAAACGCGTGGAGCGGAGCCCAAATCCTCGGTGTAGCAGTCGAGCCAAGAACAATCAAGCGTGCGCATATACAAATACACGGGCACAGCGTACCAGTTATGGTTACGGGTTTTGCCGCTAATGCCTCCTTTACCGGGCAGGAAACAGTTGAGATTCAACTTGTCAACAATACGTTTCTTGTAGAAACAATACTAAAAGCAATGATTACGGCAACAAATGGACGCTTCGCTGAGGCCGGAGAATTTACTGCAAGAGCATTTTTGCATGGGAATATTTCGCTCTCTTCTGCCGAAGGTGTTTGTGCCACTATTTCAGCAAACAACGATGCAGAACTCGCAGGTGCTGCTCTTC
The DNA here is from genome assembly GCA_963854955.1 of Phycisphaerae bacterium. Taxonomy (GTDB): domain Bacteria; phylum Planctomycetota; class Phycisphaerae; order Phycisphaerales; family SM1A02. Next base: position 4,813 of record CAWLAZ010000127.1, read on the forward strand.
TTAGAAACGGCGCACTTGCCAAAGCAACCGAACCAATATCAGAAGAAATCATTCGAGTCTTAGCGCTAGTTGAAGCAGGCATTGATTTTACTGACGAAGAAGATGTCGTTGCAATAAGTGAAACTGAACTTCGCGCAGTTTTAAGCACATGTAAAAAACAAATCGAACACATTCTCGATGGAAAAATTGCAATGGAAACACTTGTTGCGTTGCCTACAATTGTAATTGCAGGAAAACCAAATGCAGGAAAGTCAACGTTATTCAATCGTTTGTT
>CAWLAZ010000128.1:0-5046 GCA_963854955.1 Phycisphaerae bacterium
TAAATCAAGCTTCAGCTAAATCACGCAAGCATTTAATTACCCGAGGGGTATTTAAATACTGCTTTATGAGGTACTAAAGCCAAGTATTGCAGAGCATTGCAGCAATAACGGCAAGCGCTATATATTGTGGAATTAGCAACCATTTTGGCAAGACGCGATACCAGACGATAGGAAGCAAAAACGCCCATGTCAACAAGAAGCGGTCGAAAACAAAACCACGCGTCAATGCGTACAACATCCAACCAAATGCGAGTGACCAAAAAGTAATAGCGCCAACATATTTCGCCTTTTCATTGCAATGCCATAAACCAGCAAGACCAGCAAGTCCAATTCCCGCAAGAAATGCTAAAACATTTGTTGCATTCGAACCAAATTTCAAGGAGAGTGTTGAGACAATTCCTTGAAATCGTTCTGTTGGGTGTTCGTAGTCAATAACATCTGGTATCGTTAAATCTGGCGTCGCAAAAAACACCAGCGCTACACCAACAATAAAAGCACAAACAATAAAGACTTTAGATTTGGCAACACGCCAACCTTCAACAGCAAATACACCTACAAAAGGGACTAATGCTGCAGCCAAATACGCCAAACTTTCAAACCGAAATCCTAGGCCGTGCAGGGCTTGGTATTCAGGACTGACAAGTCCTCCCCACCGCAACCAAAGCGGAATCCTAAGTAAACCAGCAACAACACTTGCTACCCACCATGGCCAACTTCGCTTTCCTTGTAAAGCAAATGCAGTAAAACAAATTGCACCTGTCAATGCAACAACATGGATTCGGCTGTGCAACGCAATAGCCACTACCACGCAATACAACGCTGGAGCAAGAAAGCACCGCGTTTTATGCTTATTGTGCTCAATTCCCCAAATAAAGATTGCGACGGCCAGAAGCGAAAGCAATAAAAACGAAACTTCCCCCATAACAATTTCACTAAAAACTAGGTTGTACGGGATTAATAACCATCCAATAGAAATAAGAAATAGTTGCTTCCCGCGGACATCACTTTTCACGGCAATCCAAGACAACACGAGTAATGCCAGAATTGAACTCCATACGCTAACTAAGCGCAAGTCATTTAATGTTCCACCAAGCATTTTTCCAAAAAATGCATAAGGCCAAATCATTGCAGGCCCTTTTGTTTCCTCAAAATCTACTGCTGTTTTTACACTCCATCCTTCTTTGATCAATGCAAAAATTGGAACGGTAATGTATTTTTCATCTAATACATTTCCTTGTTGCATAATTCCTGACGACCAACGCAAACCGAACAAAACAACGACAACAATGATTGCGGAGCTGAGTATCCACGAATATTGCTTTTTCATATCAACCATTGCGATCACACAAAATATTTATATAAGAATCATGCGGGCATGCAAGAAGCACTTCTTCTGTTGTTGCCTTTGAGATTTCTCCCGTTGCATCATCCACTATTGTCATAGCGAAACCAAGTTCTTCAAGCCATAGTAAAACTTCTTTTGCACTCGAACCTGCATCTTTGAGTTGCGCTGGTGACAATTCCCAGATTACCTTAATGCTGTGGTTGTCTTGCAACACTCTTCGCATTCCTCGAAAAGCGGCGGCCTCAGCACCTTGCACATCCATTTTTATAACATCCACGCTTATGCCTGCATCTATGTAAGCATCGAGTGTTGTGCATGGCACTTTGATAGTGTTTCTGCCACCATGATGAAACAATTGATGATCGCCTGTATTGAACGTGGACATATGTAAATGCACAGAATCGGTCTCATCCGATACTGCAGATTGATTTGCTTCAACCACTTCAGCGTATCCGTTGGCAGAAATATTCTGAACAAGCATCTCGTAATTATCTGGATGCGGTTCAAATGCAATTACTTTTCCTGACTTGCCCACCCACACAGCGGATGGAACTGTAAACAAACCAACATGCGCACCAACATCAACAAATGTCATGCCTTCTTCCAGAATTGATTCGAGTAATTTTGTTGTGACTGGTTCATATTCACCTGTCGATTCCGCCTCAAGGGTAACACCAAAGTCACCGCTTGGTAATATAAAATTCATTCCACATCGATGCAACTTACCAGATTGTTTTATTTTCAGTAATCGAACTGCAAAGTAACGCACTGGGGGAAAGCGTTCAAATACTGGGCGAATAAACGGAGCTAATCGTCTTCGTAAATTTCCAAATGTTGATGAAGTACTCATACGTTTGTGCGCTCGTCCTCATCTCGCATGAGTAAGTCGCTGATGACTGTATCGGCAAAATGAAGTCCTTTGTCCGTCAATAGAAGCATCTCTTTTTTCCATACAAGTAACCCTGAATCGATAAAACAATCAATAACCTCGTTCCGCCAGTTGTTCGACGACATCTCGAGCAAAGAGTTTACCCAAGAACGCTCCATCCCCTCGAGCAAACGTAGACCCATCATGAAAGCCTCGCCTGCTTGAATATCCTCATTTAACAATTCAACATTTTCAACAGGCGGCAACGAAGTTTCACTGAGATAATCAGAGAGACGGGGTGTATTACGCCATCGCCGACCATCAATATGACCCGCGCCCGCTGGACCAAATGGCCACCAGTTTTTGTTTTTCCAATACATCAAATTATGTTTGCAGACACGCCCATCTTTTGCGTAATTACTAATTTCATATTGTGCAAAACCATGCGATGCAAGTTCACTTGAGACAACATCAAACATTTCTGCTTCAAGCTCATGCTCAACACGGAAAACTTCTCCGGTTTTTAGGCGATGCAACATAGGTGTATTGGGTTCATACGTAAGTGCATAACAACTGATGTGCAGAGGATTAAGTTCAATTACATGGTGTAAATCTGACTTAACTAGTGCAATTGTTTGGGAAGGTATGGCGTATATTAAATCCATACTTACATTAGAAATACCTGCTTTTTTTACGAATGAAACCGCACGGCCAACATTTACAGGGTCGTGCCAACGCTCAAGAATTTTCAACAAAGCAGGGTCAAACGATTGCGCACCTATTGATACTCGGTTAACGCTACAAGAAGCCATAATGTCGGCTTTTTCAGCGGTCACGGTTTCGGGATTTGCTTCGATGGTAAATTCAATGTCTTGTGCCATTGGAAGATGGCGCTGAACTGCCTCAAGCATATTTTTCAACAACGATGGCTCAAGCAATGTGGGAGTGCCGCCACCAATAAAGATTGTTTGCAGTTCTTTAAGATGAGGCCCAACAAAGGCCAATTCTTGTTCAAGACGGTCAACAAATAACGCGTGCTGATCTTCTTTACCTACGACACTGAAGAAATCGCAATAGTGGCATTTATGAAAACAAAAGGGAACATGAATATACGCACCAACTGCTTCCTGAGCACTTCCAAGCCATGTTTCTGCTGTTAAACTGTGTTTTGGAGCAACAGAGTCAGGTTGATTTTGAGCACCTAAAATGGTAAACTGTGGAAGTTGGTTGATTGGATTTTTTTCCGTCACAGAGATATTTTACACGCAGGAGGCGAGACCGATGGCATTACAGCTCATCATGAAATTTGAAGACGGCACAAGTCGAACTTTCGACATTAATCAGGATAAAACCACTATTGGAAGCCGTCGTTCATGTGACTTACATGTTGCCATCCCAACCATCGCCCCACTGCACTGTGAAATCACCCTCAAGAATGGGCAAGCCAATCTTAGAAATAGCGACCCGAATGCGGACACTTTCCACAATAATTCCATTGTGGAATCCACCGATCTTGCCAATGAGGATGTAGTCAAAATCGGCCCTGTCGAATTTACCGTCCAGATGGATTCCGACGAAACAGTAATTCGCCGCCTCTAATTCTCGCTAGAATACCGAGCATGAATACAGGGCATAACACCGCGATCGTTGGTCTTCAATGGGGTGATGAAGGCAAAGGAAAAATTGTCGATTTACTTACCGCAAAGCACGATGTTATCGTGCGATATAACGGCGGCGCAAACGCTGGGCACACCGTTGTCGTTGATGACGAAAAATATGCTCTACATCTAATTCCATCAGGCATTTTGTATGAAGATAAACAGTGCATCATTGGCAACGGCGTTGTTGTTGACCCAGTGCAACTTATTAAAGAAATAGATACCTTGCGTGACCGTGGCATCGAAGTTGGTGACAACCTCCGTGTTTCAAACCGCGCACATGTTGTAATGCCGTACCACAAGGAACACGATGCAGCGCTGGAAAGAAAACTTTCACAGATAGCGGGCAAAGGCGACCAATCAATCGGCACGACAAAACGCGGCATCGGACCGGCGTACGCTGACAAAGTGCACCGTGCTACCGCCATTCGCATAGGCGATTTACTTGATTACGAGACACTATTAGATAAATTAAAAGTGACGTGCTCCATCCGTTGCGCAGAATTAACTGCGCTTGGCGTAGACGCCCCACCGCTAGATGCGTTGGCACTTGCGAAAGAATACGCTGGCTACGGCAAGCGATTAGCGCCGCATATTATTGACACAGTGTATGAACTGCATGACTGTGTCAATGACGGAAAAACGATTCTGTTTGAAGGCGCAAATGCATGTTTGCTCGACATTGACCACGGCACGTTCCCTTATGTAACAAGCTCAAACTGTTCCGCTCTTGGCATTCACGCAGGAACCGGCTTACCGGGGAAATACATTGATAAAGTGGTCGGCATTATGAAGGCCTATTCAACACGTGTTGGCGGTGGTCCCTTTCCAAGCGAAGAACTGGGCGAGATTGGCGAAAAAATACGCGAACGAGGCAATGAATACGGCACCACAACAGGAAGACCACGCCGGTGTGGCTGGCTTGACCTTGTAGCTGTAAAATATTCCGCGATGATTTGCGGTACAACATCAGTCGCCTGCATGTTGCTTGATGTATTAAGCGGTTTTGACGAATTAAAAATTTGCATTGCGTATGAATTGGCAGATGGAACTCGAAGCGAACGTTTCATTCCAGATGCACGGCAACTTGCTACCACTAAACCAATCTTCATTACGCTCAAAGGATGGCCAGAGGAAATTGACCATATAACTTCGCCAGAAGATTTACCAGTAAA
>CAWLAZ010000129.1:0-4932 GCA_963854955.1 Phycisphaerae bacterium
GTTCAAGAGGCAACTTTGAATCAACAACAAGCCGACCACCTCCGGGCATTTTTACAACCATGTCTGGCCTGTAGTTTTGTTCGCCTTCGGTCACAACCTGTTCTTCAAAATCGCACTTCTCCGTCATACCTGCAAACTCGACTACATTGCGCAAGCCAACTTCGCCCCATCGCCCACGGTGGTCTGGTCTTCGAAGTGCCATTTCAAGTTTGGAAGTTTCTTCAACAATTCGTTGCGTGACAGTTCCAAGTTCTGCGTATGCTTTTACACGTTTACTTTCAAGTTCTGCAACGGATGCTTGTGTTTTAGTAAGCAACTCTTTAAAAGGAGCGAACCTTGTCTCAGCAAGTTGTAAAAAACTTTTTGAATTTTGGTCTATAGCTTGTTGGCTGATGACGGCAAATGCCTCGTTCATTCGCTCTTGCATTTCCTTGAAGTGTTTCACTTGTTCGTCAAGTTGTGTCTTAAAGTGTTTCTCTTGTTCTTCAAGTTGCGTTTGAAGGCGCATAAGTTCAACGTCGTTACTTTTGTTTGGTTTTCTTCCTAAAAACGCAAAAACAGCGATACCACCCAGAAAACAACCAATCACAATGCCCAAACCCAAATTTACATAGTCCATAGAGATCTATCCTAAACAGTTTTAAACATAAATATGAGCGATTACCTAAAAAATCGAATTTTCATTTGAATTCTCTGCTTTTATACATTACTCTACGACTATGGCTTTTTAAGAGAGAGGTCAGGAAGGAAGAGAAGCGTGAAAAATATATTTAGTATGATTGCTGTAGCATCTGTTATGACTTCATTGTCTTTCGGTGATATTTATACAGACCCGACGGGCGACATTGCAACAGGTAATGCAAATCTTGACATAACACAGGTCGAGATTACAGATAATGGATTGGAACTTTTTGTTTCGATGACTGTTGCAGATTTAGATGGAGATTGGGGCAAGTATTTATTCTTTTCGAATTACACTGCCGGAGGATCTGCCGACAACGACAACCCTTGGCTCAGAGACGTGAGTGGTTTGTCTGGGACAGATTACTTTATGGGCTCTTGGCTTGACGGTGGCGGCGGCGCTTCGGGTTTTATCCACGATGATACTGGCTGGGCAGGTTTTGACTCCCCAGGGCTTAGTGTTGATTGGTCAACGAATACAATCACATGGAATTTGACTGAGATGATGTTAGATGCAATTGCTTCTGGCGCAACTGGTTTTGATTTTGAAATGGCAACCACTGGCGGTGGTGCTGGTGACCCAGCAATCGATTTACTTGGCGGTGAAGGAACACAGCCGGGTTGGGGCGGTGGCTCAACATCAACAGACTGGATGCATTATGAATTTTCTACAATCCCTGCGCCAGGCGTATTGGCATTGTTCGCAATTGCGGGCATTACACGGCGTCGACGTCATTAACTAGGAATAAAATTTGTAAACGTAAGACTTACAGGCAACCACTTATATCAATGAGTGTGGTTGTTTATGCAAAAAGAGAAGGAAAAAACTATGAACTACACTTTAATTACAACACTGACTCTCGGATTTGCAGCAACTGCATTTGCACAAGTTGTTGTTGATGGAGCGCTAGACGCAGAGTATGGACTACCAAATGCTGTTCAAAATACACAAACAGGATTCGGCGATTCTGATATAGGCATGCCGGACTTTGCCAACGGTTCAGAGATTGATGCAGGGTACGCCATTATTGATAATGGCTATCTTTACATTATGCTTCCTGGAAACTTAGAAAGCGTGTTCAATAAGATTGATATCTTTATCGATGCGCGCGATGGTGGTCAAAACACATTACGGAACGATAACTCAGATGTTGACTTTGACGGGTTGAACCGAATGGGTGATGATGGGTCAGGCAACGGTCTTACATTTGATGCGGGCTTCGATGCAGATATGTGGGTAAGTATGACCTGCGGCGGTGAAGTCTTTGTAACCTATGGAAGTTATGCGGAACTTTATACAACTGGCGCTGGGTTTGGTATGCCTGTTGGCGAAGGCACATCTGGTGAAGCGGGCGCAATTGTTGGAAAAACTGGTTTAACTCTTGCGTTGGACAATTCAAATATCGCTGGCGTTGGCTATGGTGAAGGCGCAGGTTGCGGCGAAGCCGTGACAACTGGTATTGAAGTTGCAATTCCACTGTATCTTTTTAACTGGGACGGCGAAGCTGGTGATGTAACTTCTGCAAAAATCTGTGCATTCATTAACAACGGCGGTCATGACTATATGTCAAACCAAGTTATTGGCGGCTTAGGTGGAAGTGGCAACCTTGGCGATCCACGGTATGTAAATTTTGAAACAATTGCAGGAAATCAATTCTTCACTATTGGCGAAATAGCAGGACCATGCCCTGATCCATCAGGCGCTTGCTGTCTTGATATTTCTTGCAGTGATATTCCGGCAAAAGATTGCCTCGCACTTGGTGGCGACTATAAAGGTGATGGTTCATTCTGTAACGGCGACCCAGCACCATGTGCACCAGAACCTTGCGAAGGCGATATCAACGGCGACGGTACTGTCGACGTGGCAGATGTTTTAACAGTTATTGGTAACTGGGGTTGTAGCCAATAATATAATTGCCTATATACGATGAACTTTGGTAATGCAATTTTAATCGCCCTGACTACAGCAGTTTGCTGTAGTCAGAGTTTTTCAACATCAAGCGGTGCTCGTTCTGTGCCTTCGGAGCAGAGTGGACACGGTGCGATTCCCTTTAGTAATACAGGTTGCCAAGTTTGGAATTACAATCAATCGTGGCTGCAGTCAGGCACAATTCGACCAGACATTTCGAATGCATCAACTGGAACACTGAAGTGGATATTTCCACTAACAACATTGGGCTTGCAAAACGGTGACCTGATTCGATTTGATATCGTCAGCAGTGGTGCTGAAACTACCGATCCGGGTGTCGACCATCTAAGCAGAAGTGATCAAGCGACAGATGGTTGGGATACACCTTCTGCTTCGGGTGAATTTCTTGAATATACATTGAGCGGCGGATCTGGAAGCCAAGCATATACTGACACCATTGGTGATGTATTTGCATACCCAAGTTTGGACATCCGTTGGGTGATTGTCGGGCACGACGCACAAAATTTGTATGTCACAGTGAATCTCGACGGCGATGTTTTTGCAACTGGTTTTGCAAACTTTCTGTTTTTCTTTGATACGAAAAGCGGGGGAACAACGACAACTCCGTGGGGAAGACCAATCGATATTGGCTCTGAAGCAATTGATATTTTTCTAGGCAGTTATCTTTTAGACGCAGAAGAAGGCGTGAGCTTTAGAACATGGGCTCCAAATGCATCAGCGGTTGCATTGCTCGGCGATTTTAATGATTGGTCGATGTGGTCCACGATGCTTTCGAATGAAGGCGACGGGAATTGGTCGCGTGCTATTGCTAATGCCAACCCAGGCGACCAATATAAATACGTCATCATTAACAGCGGCACGCAGTATTCAAGAATTGATGCGCGGTCGTACCAAGTGACCGAATCCATAGGTAACAGTGTGGTGCACGACCCGGACAGTTATTTTTGGCAAACGACTGATTTTGTTCGACCAGCGTGGGACGAAACAGTTATCTATGAATTGCATCTTGGAACATTTGCAGGTGGCCTTGTGCAAGCAATATCTAAGTTGGATTATCTTGCGGAACTTGGTGTGAATGCAATTGAACTCATGCCTATTTGGGAATTTGCAGGCGGCTCTTCGTGGGGGTACAACGCCGCGCATCCATTTGCAATTGAGAGTACCTATGGGACGCCGGATGAATTAAAATGGTTTGTGGATGAAGCACACGCGCGAGGTATTTCTGTGCTTCTTGACGTGCTTTATAATCATTGGGGTCCATCAGATATGTCGCTTTGGCAATACGATGGTTGGAGTGAAAATGGATTAGGAGGTATTTATTTTTACAACGATTGGAGATCAGTAACACCTTGGGGTAACACTCGACCAGATTTTGGTCGCGGCGAAGTACGGAGTTACATTCGTGATAACGCGTTGTACTGGCTAACGGAATATCGTCTGGATGGTCTTCGGGTGGATGGCACAAAATGGATTCGCGCAACAAATGATGGAAAAACGGAATTGCCTGATGGCTGGTCGCTTTTGCAATGGCTGAATAATGAAATTGATGCTGCGGATTCTGGAAAATTAATTATCTGCGAAGACTTGGGTGGAAATGATTGGATGACAAAAACAACAGGCGAAGGCGGGGCGGGCTTTGATTCACAATGGGATGTGCATTGGATACACCCCATTCGAGGCGTCATAGAAACGCAAAACGATAGCGATCGATCGATGTTTGTAGTTCGCGATTCTGTATTAGCGGTGTACAACGGCGATCAAACAGACCGGGTGATTTACACAGAGTCACACGATGAAGTTGCTAATGGTCGATCGCGTGTTCCTGAAGAAATTGCCCCTGGCGATGCTGGAAATTGGTTCGCGCGAAAACGTTCAACGTTAGGTGCCGCGCTCGTATTTACATCTCCTGGAATACCCATGCTTTTTCAAGGACAAGAGTTTTTAGAAGACGGATTTTTTCATGATGATGACCCGCTTGATTGGACAAAAGTCACAACCTATGCAGGCATTCTTCAGTTATATAAAGACTTAATCGCATTACGACTGAATAAAACCGGCATTTCAAGCGGACTATCGGGCGCTTCAACAAATATGCACCATATTAATGACAACGGCAAGGTCGTTGCGTATCATCGATGGGAGAACGGCGGAATTGGTGATGATGTAATTGTTGTGATGAACTTTAGTAAGAACAATTTGGACTTGTATCGAATCGGTTTCCCGTTTCCAGGAGTGTGGCATATGGTATTCAATTCCGATTCAACAGAGTACGCAACCGATTACACCGATATAGGACATGACGTTTCAGCAACACTCCTGGA
>CAWLAZ010000130.1:0-4892 GCA_963854955.1 Phycisphaerae bacterium
TGTTCTCCGCTCATTGTCCCACCCGCGAGCAACATCGCCCGAGCTCTTCCAGCACCCAGTTTCTTAATTAGCCACGGCGCAACGACAGCAGGGCAGACACCAAGGTCAACTTCTGGATAGCCAAGCTTCGACTCAGGATGCGTAAAAGCGAAATCACATACAACCATGAGCCCACATCCACCACCAACAGCGGCGCCTTGGACTTGCGCAATAGTGGGGACCGGAAGATTTCGAATTCTACGAGAAACCATTGCGAGCCCTCGTAACATCGCGCCCATCGCTTCTGGGTCATCAATAACACCTTTTAAATCCATTCCAGCACAAAACGACCGACCATCACCAGCGAGCACCATGCATCGCATTTCTTTGTTTCCTTCAATTTCATCGAGTCCACCATGCAGTGCCTCAATCAATTCAGCAGAGAGCGCATTATGTTTTTCCGCTCGCTCAAGTGTAAGGGTGACAATATTTTTTTGTTCTGTAATTCGAATCATTTGTGTAGCGTACTTCTTTACGATGGATTCATGCGAATCAACTTCGCAAGGGCTTCGCCTGGGTCTGGATGTTTCATAAGCGATTCGCCAACAAGCACTATGTGCACGCCATGGATTCGCAATGTATCTAAATCTTCTGGTGAAGTAATTCCAGACTCACTGACAACTGTCGAAGTGTCTTCGATAACATCAACCATCCGGACGGTGTGGTTTATGTCAGTAGTCATAGTTTCAAGATTACGATTGTTAATTCCAATTAAACAATACCCCGCGTGCGGAAAGCCCACATATTGTTGTACTTTTAGCAAATTACCCATGTCGTGCGCTTCGACAAGTGTAGTCATTCCGAGTCCCTGTGCCAAAATCATATAATCGACTAACTCCCCCTCGGAGAGCACTTCAGATATAAGCAATACAGCATCCGCCCCCGCCGCGCGCGCTTCCCATATTTGATATGTGTCAACGATAAAATCCTTCCGCAAGACAGGTAAGCTCACGGCATTGCGAATTTGCGGAATAAAATCAATATTTCCACCAAAAAAATGCATATCGGTTAAACATGAGATAGCGGCAGCCCCCGCCTTCTCGTACGCTTTAGCAATGCCAACAGGATCAAAATCTTCTCGTATGATTCCGGCAGACGGACTTTTGCGTTTTACCTCAGCGATAACGCTTGTGCTTCGTTTGGTGTGCCCATTCACTACTGCACTAAAAAAATTGCGCGGTTTATCAGATGATTCTGCCAGCGCACGAATTTCTTCGAAGGGCTTTTCTTTGCGAAGTAATGCAACTTCTTCGCGCTTGTATTTTATTATGTCGCTGAGTGTTATTGCCATGTGTTCGTCAGTTGCCAAGAGTAGCGAAGATGCACAAGTTGTGGAAGTGCCATTCGTTGATTTAGGGTTAGTACTTATAACGCTTTTCTCTATCGCTATCGGAATTTGGTTCGTTAAGTCTGGACATGCAAATCTTCCAAGGCGTGGCTACCTTGATCCAGCAATCACACCAACCATGGCAATTTTGCTTTGCGGCGCGATGTTTTTCCTCGCAGGCATAGGGGGTTGGTGGGGATTTAATCACGTTCCCGAGCAAGAGGGAACCATTATCGGCACGGCATGGATGATTTGCTCTTCGATGGTTGCCCAAATTCCAATCATCTTGCTGTATGCGAAATTTCGAAGAAAGTGCGGTTCTAGGCATATTCTCCCCGTTTCGATCACCGCTTTTGTCGTATTCGTTCCACTCACGCTCGCTGTTGCGGGGCTTGGCCATACGCTTTTATATAATCTGGGGCTCGAGCCACCAACAGAAATTGGTCACAAAACGCTCGAGCAAATAGTTCAGACACCTTGGTCCTTTGCGACATGGGTTGTGATTGTCTGCGTGACCGTTGGCGCAGGTATTTTTGAGGAGGTTATGTATCGGGGTCTTATTTTACCTTCATTTACCGCTGTGTTTGGCGGCAAGTCGGTTTGGCGAGCAATCTACGCAACAAGCGCCCTTTTTGCAGTCATGCACATTGGCGCAGCCCAACCATCAGCTATTGTGGCGCTCTTTTTTCTATCCATTGGCCTGTGCTGGGCACGCGTCAAAAGTGGCGGAGTGCTTGCTCCAATACTCATTCACATAATTTTTAACGCAATGAATATCGCATTTGTTTACAGTACGAAGATATGAGCACACGCGAAGTCATTCTTACAGGCGACACCCCAACGGGACAGTTGCATCTTGGTCACTATTTTGGTTCAGTTCGACGTCGGGTCGAGTTACAAGAAACACACGACTGTTATTTTTTGCTTGCAAACATGCACGCATTCACAACGCGTTCTGAACAACCAAACGAAATTCATTCTGACACGCTTGATATCGTTCGCGATTATTTAGCCATGGGAATTGACCCAGGCAAAGCAGCAATCACGTTGCAGTCCGAGGTCCCTGCAATTGCAGAACTCACTTTTTTGTTTGCGATGTTGTTGCCGTTTAATCGCGTGATGCGAAACCCAACGCTTAAAGAAGAAATAAAAATAAAAGGGCTTGGAGAAAATTACAGTTTTGGTTTCCCGCTTTATGCGGTTGGGCAAACTGCGGACATCCTTGCATTTCGTGCGCACGCAGTTCCAGTTGGCGAAGACCAAGTGCCGCACATTGAGTTAACACGCGAAGTAGCTAGACGGTTTAATAAACTGTATTGCGGCATTGACGAGAACGTAGAAGATAACGATCCATTAATGGAAGAAAAGGGCGTGTTCCCGATCCCGCGCGCGGATGTCGGCAAGGTAGGAAAACTAATGGGAACAGATGGTGTGAATAAAATGAGTAAGTCGTTAAACAACGCGATTCTTATTACCGACACGCCGAAGAAAGTAAAAAAGAAACTTGGACAATTGTATACAGGCCGACAATCAATGACAGATCCGGGCGATCCAGATAGTTCGCTCATGCAATATGTGGATATTTTTATTCTGGATAAAGACCGCGCTGCAGAACTAAAAGATAAATATGTACGTGGTGACAATATTGGCGACGGGCACATTAAGGTTGAAGTGGCTGAAGCGATTAGTGAATTACTCGCGCCAATGCAAGATCGCAGGTCCGAATACGAAGGCGACGACGACACTATCATTGATATTATTCGAGATGGAACAGCTAGGGCAAACGTAAAAACAGAAGAAACACTCGCTATGGCAAAAGAGGCTGCGGGACTGGGCTTTTTTAATCGAACAATTTCGTTTGGAGAATCAAAATGAAAATAATCACCGTAGTTTTAGTACTCGCGTTTCTTCCTGCTTGTCAAAACCCATCAGGCAATCCGAAGCTTGCTTCAGTTCCCTATCCAATGAGTTTGCATAATTCGAACTCCGTGCCAATACAAGTTATTCGCGAAGAAGAGTACGTAAAGATTGTGAACAGTACAGCGGACGATTATGTGCAAGCCACGCTTTGGGTAAACCAGAGGTACTCAGTCGCGCTTTCGCCACTTCTTGCGGGGCAAACAATGCGTATAAATCTTTGGTCGCTTCGTGATTCTTTTGGCGAAAAGTTTAACGCCGGTGGTGTCTGGAGAACAGACGAGCCAACACCGTTGGTCATCGCGGAGTTGCAAATTTCTGATGATACCCCGCTTGTTGGCTTGGTCGTCATTGGTCAACAGGACTAAAACATGTCTGTCAATATGAAACCTTCGCATCCAAGCGACGTGTCACACACTGACATAGCGGAGTTTGCAAAAAACCTTTGTATAGATTCTAGAATTCCAGAGATAGTGCCGGGCTTTGATGTCCCGTTTTATCAGGCAGGATTGGCCGGCTATAGTGACGGCGCTATGCGGTTAATCGCTCGACGGCACGGCTGTCCGTTCTGCGTGACCGAGGCGTTGCTTGATCGCACATTGATTAATGGTGGAAAGGGGCGAAGAAAAGAAGATCCAGATTTACTTGCTGAAGAAGCCGGTGAAATCGAGGGAAATAAAGCAGCAGGGTTGGACGATCACCCAATTGCGGGGCAGGTGATTGGAACCAATCCCGATGAGATGGCGAAGGGCGCATCAATTCTCGCAAACATGGGTTACGAAGTGATCGATGTGAACCTCGCTTGCCCAGTTAAAAAAATACGAAGACGAAACAGAGGCGGTCATTTTTTAACCGCGCCGTGCCAAGCGCAAGAAGTGTTGTCAGCAGTTCGAGAATCAGTGCCAGAACATATTCCGGTGACAGTTAAACTTCGCCGAGGCTGGGATGACTCTGTTGAATCTACAGAAAATTTTTATGCGGTTTTTGATCACGCGTACGAAGCAGGTTTTAGTTGGGCAACGGTCCATCCAAGAACAGTTGAGCAACGATACATTGGTCCATCTAATTGGTCCTTTTTAAAAGAGTTAACAACACGACGCCCCGACGCACTTATTTTTGGAAGCGGTGACATTTGGTGTGCCGCGGATATTTTTCGGATGATCCAACAAACAGGCGTGCATGGTGTTTCTGTTGCGCGTGGATGTATTGGAAATCCGTGGATATTTAATCAGGCACGCGCTTTGATGGCCGGAAAATCACCGTTGCTGCCGACTGTTTTACAACAGCGAACAGCATTGTTGGAACACATTGCACTCTGTACACAGTTGCATGGAGAAAAAAAGGGGTCTCGGTTGATGCGGAAATTTGGTATTCAGTTTTCCAAGTTCCATCCGCAATCAGAAGACGTACGCAAGAGATTCATTCAGTCACAAACACTTTTAGAGTGGGAAACGGTGATTGATGAATTTTATTCTTCTTCAAACTTCTGACGTAGTTCTTCGGGAAGAAGATTCATAATTAAATTAGCAGTTGTCTCATTGAACTCTTGAATTTCAGCACTTTTTTGCAGCAACTCATTTTTGATTTTATATGCGGAAGACTCTATCGG
>CAWLAZ010000131.1:0-4879 GCA_963854955.1 Phycisphaerae bacterium
TGGCCTGTTCAAAGGGCAAAAATTTGTTTCCGAAGGCAGGCAAATGCTCGACTATGAGTTACCGCTTGCTGAAATCATTTACGACTTTTATGACAAGTTAAAGTCGATTACTCGCGGGTACGGAACCATGGATTATGAAATTGTCGAATTTCGTGCTGACCGGCTAGTTAAGGTCTCTATTCTTGTTAATGGCACGCCAGTGGAAGCGCTGAGCATTATTTGCCATAAAGAAAAAGCTGAAAACCGAACTCGAACAATTCTTTTAAAACTTCGAAAGCAAATCGACCGCCATCAATTTGAAATCGCATTGCAAGCCGCCATCGGCGGAAAAATTATTGCCCGAGAAACCGTAAAGGGATTCCGGAAAAATGTAACTGCTAAATGCTACGGTGGCGACATTTCTCGAAAAAGAAAACTTCTTGAAAAACAAAAGAAGGGCAAACGGCGTATGAAAGCCGTTGGCAACGTTCACATCCCGCAATCTGCATTCCTTTCCATTTTAGAACAAGGTGATTAAATACAAATGAAACAACCACTTTTAAACGTGATTATTGGCGCCCTTCTCTTATGCGGCATTGTCACTTCATCGCTTATCAGCAATGATGAAACGGGCAAACTTGGCCCAACAGATGCGCTGATTCTTTCCGGCGAAAAAGACGACCTAACTATTTCAAACAAAGATGGTCGCATGTCGTGGGGCGAAGAAAAAACTGCCACTACATGGTCTGTTGGTTTTATGGAAACAGGCAAAGCACTTAAGCAATTGTTAAAAGCAGAACATTTCAAAGAAACTCGAGAAGACTTGAACCTTGAAATCGAAGACAACATTTCCGAAACACGGGAAGCCCTTGAATCTATTACAGAAGAAGCGAAAACATTAACACCAGACGACCCAAGCTTTGCTGGAGTACGTCAACAATGGCAACAACTTTACGACCAGTTCCAACGTATGCAACAACTTGGCGCGGACGCCCGTGGCGCACTGTACGCAGAACAAATGCAAGAGTCCTATAAAGAAATTATTGAAGCCGTTAACGTTGTTGCAGAACGAATGAACATCGACATGGTGCTTCGATTTATTCCGCCAGATGATGAATTTGAACAGGGAAATCCTGACTCAATCATCATGCAAATCCGCTTGCGTAGCGCATTGCGAACGCCAAAGGGTTTGGATATTACGGACGAGGTTCTTGCTGAACTTGGGCTTGACGATTAACTGCCTCGGCAAAAACACTCGAAACTATTTTTTTAACATCATCCATACTTGGGCACGTTTCCCCAAGAAGTGTTCGCATGGAAGTTACTTGTCGACCTGCAAGTCCGCACGGGACAATAAGATTAAAGTGATCCATATTCGGCTCGACATTTAACGCGAAACCGTGCATTGAAACCCACCTTGAAACTCGGACGCCCATCGCACATATTTTTGCATTACCCACCCACACGCCAGTTGCGCATTTGTCGCGGTGCGCTTCGATATCAAATTCGCCAAGCACATCGATAATAATCGTTTCTAAAAATCGCATATAACTATGAATGCGAAGTGATAACCCGTTTAAATCTAGAATTGGGTATCCCACAAGTTGACCTGGGCCATGATAGGTAATGTCGCCCCCGCGATTTGTTTCACATACGACGACCCCAGCTGCCTCCAGTTGCAGCGGGGTGGCAAGTAAATGCTTTTTTGCCGAAGGTCGTTTGCTGACCGTAATGACTGGCGGGTCGTGCTCCAGCAACAACAGATGAAATGGATCTGGTGAATCCCCACGGGAATCACTGACGTATTTTTGTAAAGATACCTGTTGCTCAAAAGCTGGCTCATAAGCAATTTTTCCAAGTTCTTGTATTTTCAGTTTGCAAGACATCGTGATTCTTGGAATAATACACGGCTATGAGTCATTTAGAATTTTTTGTCTTAGGTAGCGGTTCATCCGGTAATTGCAGTTTGTTGCAAATCGGTGGTAATTGGGTGATGATTGATTGTGGATTTTCGATGAAACAAACAAAAGAACGAATGCGAACCCACGGGCTTCAACTTGATGATGTTTCTGATGTTTTGGTGACGCATTTCGATCGTGATCATTTCAACCCTGTGTGGTGCCGCATGTTTTTACTTCGCGGAATTCGAGTGCATATGCACGAATCGCATGTTCCACGAGCCAAACGCGCGGGTCTTGACGAGACATGCATTGTTCCATTTCGCGGAGAAATCGAGTTACATGGCGCACACATTGAAGCGGTGCGTTTTTCGCACGACGTCTTAGGCACGATTGGCTTCATCATCGACACGGGAAAAACTCGGTTTGGCTTTGCTACTGATCTTGGAAGAGTGCCTCAAAATTTGCTCGATCGTTTTGTAAACCTAAACGGAATTGCGTTTGAATCGAATTACGATCCAACGATGCAAGCGATGAGTAACCGGCCAGAAGCGTTGAAATCGCGCATTATGGATGGTGAAGGGCACCTTTCTAACGAACAGTCGCTCGCGGCTATTTGCCATATTGCCTCTGAATCTGATCTTCAGCATATTGTGCTTTTGCACCTTTCAAGGCAATGCAACTCTCCAGCCATTATTCGAGATTTATACCAAGCCAATCTTGCCCATCTTTACAGTTCGGTCACTATTACGTGCCAAGACCGTTGTTCTCGCTTGCTTTCAATCGTGGCCAACGCAGAGTCCACTGCCTAAACTCATTCACCACAACAAGTTGCATAATCCGCAGGTTTGCGCTTAAATCAAGGAAAATCAGTGGTAAACAGGCCCTCATTGCCGATATGTAAGGTGCTATGGGAACTACTGCAATACGATCACGACGTGGGCAATCAAAAAGCCCTTCAACCCTCTCTTCCGCTGACCTTAAATCAAGGATTTTGTGGATTTTCAGCGCTACAATCGCCCTTTTTGTTGCTGTGGCACTTCTGTCATTCAATGCTGGAGATGCACCATCGCATGTTGTTGCGGTGCACAACGACCCCACTTTAAACTGGTGCGGGGCTGTGGGAGCATGGATTGCGTACTGGGCGTACCACGTGCTTGGTTTTGGCGTCTGGGTACTTATCATTGGGGTTTGCGCTTGGGTTACACTCATATTCCGTGGCGCTGAAATTTCACATACCGCAATTCGGGCGCTTGGTTTTCTCATTATGGCTGTAGCCATTTCATGTTTTCACGAATTGCTTCTCCCGCAAGTTGGTTCCCTCGCAGGCGCAAAGGCGGGGTTAATTGCAAAAACTATCGATACACAACTGACCACTTCGTTCAGTGGTTTCGGTGCGTTTCTCATCGTGCTTGCTGCGTTCTCAATCGGACTTGTTGTTGGTGCTGAAAAAATAGCATTTGCTATTCCTCATTTTCTCTGGTCTATGTTGCAACGCTTAACCGACATTCGTGCGCCTAAATTGTCTATGCCATCTATGCCTTCGCTTCTACTAAACCGCAGAGCTGTTCTTGAACAAGACAAAGAAGTTGAAGAAGAATGGGAAGAAGAAGAATATGCAGAAGACGAATATGAAGACGAGTACGAAGAAGATGAATACGAAGACGAGGAAGACGAAGTTGAAGAAGCACCTAAACAGCGACTGACTGCTGCTGAGTTAAAAAAGAAAATGGCAAAATTGCCTGTGCGTGTTGCTTCCAGTGGCAAGGCCGCAAAAGATTCTGACATCCAACGTCCTGATAATTTCAAAGGGTATATTTTTCCATCCCTTGATTTACTTGATGACCCGCCAAAGGGTTCTGGCAAATCAATCGAAGACCAAGTGCGAAAGCAAGCGGTTGACCTTGAGGAAACATTGCAAATGTACGGCATCGATGGTGAAGTTTCTGGCATCGAAGCAGGACCAACGATTACACTTTATTCCATCGAGCTCGCGCCCGGCACTAAAGTTTCAAGTATCAATGGTGTTGCAAGTGATATTGCGCGAAGTTTAGGCGCTCCTAATATTCGGATAGTCCCAAACACTGCTGGCCGAAAAACCGTTGGCATCGAAGTGCCAAATCAAGAACGCGAAACTGTTTGCATCAAAGAATTAATGTCGAGCAAGAAAATAGAGAAAATGAAACTTCCGATGTTCCTTGGCAAGGATGCTTCCGGCGAACCGATGGTCGAAGACCTTACAAAAATGCCGCACATGCTTGTTGCGGGCACAACAGGTTCTGGCAAAAGTGTTTGTATTAACTCTATCATCGCTGGTTGGATGTACACAAAACGTCCTGATGAATTGAAGTTAATTTTGGTTGACCCAAAAATGGTTGAGTTAAGTCAGTTTGCAGATATTCCACATCTTGCGTGTCCTGTTGTAACTGAAATGGGCCGCGCAGCTGCGATTTTAGAATGGGCAGTTGCACGCATGGAAGAGCGATACAAACTTTTTCAAAAACTTGGCGTTCGAGATATACTCGGGTTCAACGAACTCACAGAAGATGAAATTTATAAAATTCTTGAACCACAAACCGAAGAAGCGAAAGCGCGTATTCCCATAAAACTTCCATACATTGTTTTCATTATTGATGAACTTGCTGACTTAATGATGACGGCAAAAGATGTAGAACAATCAATTGTTCGCATTGCTCAGAAGGCGCGAGCGGTTGGCATTCATTTGATTCTCGCCACTCAGCGGCCTGAAGCAAAAGTTGTTACTGGTTTGATTAAATCAAACATGCCTTGCCGTGTTGCTTTCAAAGTAAGTAGCGGTATGGACAGCCGAATCGTATTGGATATAAAAGGTGCGGAGTTGCTTCTCGGTAATGGAGACATGTTATATATTTCACCAGGCACGACTACTGCAAACCGTTCACAGGGCACATTTGTTTCTCCTAAGGAAATTCGAGGTGTAGTGAAGCATCTTAAAGAAATCGCTGCGCCAAACTTTGAACGAA
>CAWLAZ010000132.1:0-4879 GCA_963854955.1 Phycisphaerae bacterium
CCGTTCTTGATAACTCCCGAACGATAAATCCCGCTACTTGTGGCTTGCATGACTCGATATCATCATTATTTACCCCGTAATTCCCGATTTCAGGAGCGGTCATAATTAAAATCTGTCCAGAATAACTTGGGTCAGTCAGCGATTCTTGATAGCCACACATAGCTGTGTTAAACACTACTTCACCAGTAACTGGGGTCGTTGACTGAGCGCCAAATGAATGCCCTCGCACAATGGTGCCGTCTTCAAGAGCTACTCTGCATTGCATTTTCATCATTACGAACAATTCTACCAGATATACCACGTAGGCACCGCTGGGCTCATCATCTGGGGTCAGACCCCAGGGGTCTGACCCCGTGAAGAAAAAACTCTGTTGGTAAAAAGTGCCACGCACCTTGCATTTGCAACCTGACCTATATACAACCCATTGTATGGCTGGGCTATTTGATGAACCATCAGTGAAATACGCAAGGGTCGCGGTAGAGCGTGGCGTGGATCAATTCCCCGACGGTTTAACGTACGGTGTACCAGAACGATTGCTTCCACTCAACGCAGGCCAACTTGTCACCGTACCGCTTGGCCGAGGAAACACGCCAACAAGTGCCTGGGTTCTTAGTATTAGAGACGAGGCTCCAGAACTTGCACCAGGTAAAGAAACAAAACAAATTTATGAAAAAGACCGCGACACCATAGCGCTATTGCCAGACATACTTGACTTAGCAATATGGATGAGCCAATACTACTGCGCACCAATTGGCCCTTCACTTTCAACCATGTTGCCAGGTCCTGTTCGCCAAGGCACAGGAATAGTCACAAGGCAACTTGTTGACCTTGCAGAAAATCCACCTACAGATGTACGTATAACTCCTAAGCAACAAGTAGTTCTTGACACGTTAGCCAATTTGCCAAAACATGCACTGCCAATCGAACCTAGTGCGCTTATGAAACTTGCTGGACTTGGAAGCAAAAGCCCCATCGACAAACTTATCGCACACAAACAACTTCGTTGTCACCGTGTTTCCCGAATTGAAGCAACGTGGTTTAAGCAAGCACTTGATGCTAGAGTACCGCAACAACTTACGGACGAACAAACGAATGTCATTGATGCCATTGGTGCGACTGTGAACACTGGCTACAGTTCGCATCTTCTTTTTGGGGTAACGGGATCTGGAAAGACCGAAATTTATATTCGTCTTATCCAACAAGCAATAGCGCAAGGCGGTACAGCGCTTGTACTTGTGCCTGAAATTTCGCTCACGCCTCAAACAGCGGCACGCCTTATGGGTCGATTTCCAGATAAACGAATTGCAATTTTACATTCAGCGCTCACTAAGTCACAACGACACCAACAGTGGGCGCTTGTTGCAGAAGGCAAAGCAGACATCGTCCTTGGAGCGCGCAGCGCTGTGTTTGCGCCACTTCAAGACGAACAACTCAAAATTATTATTGTCGACGAGGAACACGACCACTCGTACAAACAAGACAACGCACCACGATACAACGGAAGAGATGTTGCCATCCGAAGAGCATGGACGGCAAAGTGTCCAATCATTTTAGGTTCCGCAACACCATCGATGGAATCTTGGTGGAATGCAACAAGGAGAAATGTCTCCACACTTCACAAACTTACAAAACGTGCGCCCGGCCTTACTGCGCCCTCCATCGAAGTTGTGGACATGCGCAAAGAACGAATCCACGGCGAAATTGGGTATCCAATTTTAAGTTCCAGATTACAAACAGCTATAAACCAAACCCTCGCAACCGAAGGGCAAATTTTACTTTTACTCAATCGGCGTGGCTTTGCGCCTTGGATTGCCTGCGCCAGCAGGACGTGCGGCTGGATGCTCAAGTGTGACCACTGCGATGCGTCGATGGTCTACCACCGAAAAAAACCGCTTGAACAAGCTGGCTTCGTTCGATGCCACCATTGCTCAACGGAACAACGTGTGCCAAAAACGTGCCCCGACTGTTCTAAAAAAGTTATCCAACTTGGTGCAGGCACGCAACGAGTCGAGGCATTCTTACGCGAATCACTGCAAATTCCTTCGGAACAAATCTCTCGACTTGATACAGACACAACAAGAAAAGCAAGTGACTTACACACAACACTTGAACGTTTTGGAGCAGGCGAAATCCGCGTGTTACTTGGTACCCAGATGATTGCAAAAGGGCTTGATTTTCCGAATGTCAAACTAGTAGGAATAATTGATGCAGACACGGCAATTGATTTGCCCGATTTTCGAGCATCCGAACGAACATATCAACTTGTTTCCCAAGTGTGCGGGCGATGTGGGCGCGGCGAGGGAAGTGCGACTGCAATTATCCAGACTTTTAGCCCTGATGCACCAGCGATAATCCTTGCAAGCAAAACCGAATACGAAACCTTTGCGACAAACGAATTGCAATTCCGGCAAAACGCATTTGTTCCCCCAGCTTGCCGAATGGCTCGATTCATTATCAAAGACAATTCATTCGAACGAACTGCCGTCAGAGCGGACTCGCTTCTTGCACGTCTTCAATCTATCGATGCTATTGGCATGACCTTTTCGCCCGTAGCACCGTGCGTACTCCCACGAATTGCTGATCGCTTCAGGTTTGACCTTACCGTTACATCTGCTACCTCCCAATCCATGCAAAATTTCCTTCAAGAAGCGCGCAAAATAATTAAATCTGGTCGGGATGTGGCCATAGATGTCGACCCACTTTCAATGCTGTAATCAAATACTCTTTCGTGGACAAATCGTACTGCATTCTGGTAGAATGCGCCGTCTCCACCAGTGCCTTAAAACTGCATTATTACCACAATGACTCACGAAAACTTACCCTCGAGCACCCACATTCCGACAACCATCGCACCTGCTGTCAATGGCTGGAATGCTGAGTACCTTGACGCGATGCACAGCGCTTGGAAAACGGATGAAAACGCCATCCCTAAAGAGTGGCAAGATTTTTTCAAAGGGTTCGAACTCGGTTGTTCTCAAGACGGACCATCTTCCCTCTCGGGCTCGATTCGTGAAGAACAATCTCGAGTTGATTCACTCATTTTCCACTACCGAGCAACCGGTCATTACGCTGCGGACCTTGACCCGCTTGGCTTAGCGCCAAGGCGACAATCCCAACTCAAACTTGATGCCTTTGGTTTGAAAGAATCGCAACTCGATTCAATGTTCGACCCTGGACATATTAAGTTACCAAACCCGTCGACACTACGCGCGATTATCGAAAAACTCGACGAAACGTATTGCAAACATGTTGCGGTTGAATATTCGCATATCGAATCAACCGAACAACGACGCTGGCTCCAGAACAAAATGGAGCCGATCAACAACAAGCCAAACTTTACACCAAAACTTAAACAACGCATCTTACGAAAATTAACTGAAGCAACAACACTTGAACATTTTTGTGCAACACGCTATATCGGCAAAAAAAGATTCAGTTTAGAGGGCAGTGAATCGCTCATTCCGATGATGAGCGAGCTCATCAACCATGCCGGAGACCTCGGCGTAGAAGTAGTCACCATTGGCATGGCACATCGAGGACGCATAAATGTACTCGTGAACATCCTCAACAAAACATACGACCAACTCTTTACCGAATTCGAAGAGAGCTGGGCAGAAGATTATGTTGTTGGTGGTGGCGATGTAAAATACCACCTCGGATACAGCGCTGATATTACATCGGCAAACGAAAAGCAGATGCACATCACGCTCGCGGCTAACCCCTCGCACCTTGAATTCGGGCATTCCGTTGTACTTGGAAAATCAAGAGCGCGGCAACGAACACAATACAACGAAGACCGATCACTCTGTATTCCATTGCTCATTCACGGCGATGCAAGTTTTCCTGGACAAGGCATTGTTGCTGAAATGTTTAACATGGCAAAACTCGACGGCTACACCGTCGGTGGCTCAGTGCACTTCGTTATCAACAACCAAATTGGATTTACAACAAATCCAAATGACAGTTACAGTGGAAGATACTGCACCGACATTGCAAAAATGGTTGGCGCACCTATTTTTCATGTCAATGGCGACGACCCAGAAGCATGCGTGCACGTTGTACAAATGGCTGTTGAATACCGGCAAAAATTCCATAACGACGTTATCGTTGATTTTTGGTGTTACAGAAAACATGGGCACAACGAAGCTGATGAACCTGCGTACACACAACCCATGATGTACCACGCTGTCAAAAAGATGAAACCCGTAACAGAAACATACGGCGACACGCTTATAAAAGAAGGTGTCATAGATAATGCTCAACGAGAAGCAATGATTAACGAAGTTCGAGATAAACTTGATGAATCACAACAGCGCTCACTGGAACAACCCGTTTCACCGCACATTCCTCCTTTTAGAAAATCAACTGCATGGGAAGGACTGCAAGGCGACACAACCGATCGCCTGGTGGACACTGCGGTTCCAATCTCCACGCTCAAAAAAGTTGCCCATGCTCTTGGCAGTGTGCCTGAAACATTTACGCATCATCGAAAGTTGAAAAAATTAATAGAGATGCGCAAGAACGCAATCGAACATGACCTACCCATCGACTGGGGCATGGGCGAGATGCTTGCCTACGGTTCCATTCTTAAAGAAGGCAGCCCAGTTCGATTAACTGGACAAGACGTAGAGCGTGGCACATTTAGCCATCGACATGCGATGCTATTCGATTCCACAACTGGTGAATCCCATTCTGGACTAAACCATATCAGTGAAGAACAAGCACAGATGTGTGTGCACAACAGCCCGCTTACCGAAAGTGCTTGCCTTGGTTTTGAATACGGATACTCACTTGGCGACCCAAAGATGCTCATCATTTGGGAAGCCCAGTTTGGCGACTTTGTCAATGGAGCGCAAGTTATCATTGATCAATTCATCGC
>CAWLAZ010000133.1:0-4878 GCA_963854955.1 Phycisphaerae bacterium
TTGTAGCGTCTGCAACAACGACGACTGCATCGGGCGAATCGCATTCCATGCCATCGAATGCCTGACGGCAAACACTTGATAAGTCATCTTTTGCGTTTAGGCTATAAATGCCTGGAAGGTCTATGAACGTGCGCCTCGTCTTAGAAGAAAAAGATGTGCCTTTTCTCGACTCAACAGTAGAGCCAGGAAAATTTGCCGTTGCACTTCGCAAACCACAAAGGCGATTAAACAACGTAGTCTTGCCAACATTTGGATTCCCAAGAATCAACACGGAGTTGGTGGTGTTCGATTTGGACACAGTGGGTTCCATCGGAATCTAGTTAACTGCAGACAGCACAACGTCGAACCATTATTCGACTTGTGATTTCTCTTGAAAGTCCCAGACGTGTCGCTTCAACTTGAATAATGCATGGTTGCCCTTGTTGGCATAATTCGAACGAAGCATCTTCGAACAAGCCCATTGCAGAAAGTGCTTCTCGTTCGCAAGCATCGAGATCTGTCGTGTGCACCACTGCTCTTTCGCGCTCGCTTAGCTGAGAAAGAGGGATGTATTCGGCTTCAATTGTTGGACTGAGTTGGGTCATAATAGTTCTCTTCAATTGCCAGATGATACTGAGTCTCAACTGCAAGAATACAAGAATACCATCTCAATTATGAGTTTGCAAGTCACTTAGGCACGAACTTGTCGTTTATATATCTGCCCATGGAATGCGCTAAAAATCAGCTTTTAAGGCACTTCAACTATTTCTTTGGTATGCACAAACACCAAAAAAGTCGCTATTTCACCGGCGGGGATTCCGAATAACTTGGAGACTGCGAATCGGTACGAAGCAAGCTGTGGCGCGTAGTGTTGTATCTTTGATTTGCCCTCCGCCGAATCAATGGATTCAATGGAATCCGTCTTCCAATCAATAACTTCTGCACGTTTTGGCTTTCCTATATTGTCGTAATACACGACCAGTCGATCTATAAATCCTTGGAGGTCTGTGTGCTCTTTCAATGTAACCTCTGCAAAGCAAGTTCCCTTCTCCACCCGAACCGCAAATGGCTGCTCATTAACCACCGAAACTTGCGCTTCTGGTTTTGATAACACTTTCTTTATTGCGTCACTCTTGATCGCAGCGATAAAACTATCCGCCGCAGCGCGAAGTTGTTCTTCGCCTAAAAGTGTCGCTTCTTCTGTTGGTGCAGACATCATAAGTGATTCGATTGTTGGCGTATCTCCTTCGAGCCAATCTATTTGCTCGAACCAATAGTGCACAATTGTTCCCCAACTAAATCCTGCATTTGCCTTGCCGCTAAATCGTTCTGAAATATCAATTTTTCCGCCGCCCTCTAAGCTTGATGGAGACGCACTCGCGACGCCATGCCCGTTGCAGCCCACACCATCCTTTGGTGGATGAATAATCACTTCGCCAATTTTTTCAGGTTTTTCTTCTGATGATCCCTCTGCAAATGTTTTGTACCATTCTGGGTCACTACCGTCAGCTGTCCACACAATTTTGTTTGGGTCTTGCGGCTGTGGTTCACCTATGATCTGAAGAATCAAACCATCTAGTTTTTTCAAATGATTTTTTGACTTCCTACATGGAATCACCATGTGCAACGCGTGTTTTGCGCGCGTCATTGCAACATACAACAAACAAAGCGCGTCGTTGACTTGTTGCTTGTGCAGTTCATCTCTCATTTCAGCGTATTCTGGAATTTCAATATCCAATGTGTCACCTGCGTACATGCCTACTCGAGTCGGTGCTTTGCACGGGTCATTATGCAGCTGCATCACCTTTGGTGCTTTCCAAACTGGCTGATTTAAATCACACACAACAACCGCATCAAATGAAAGCCCTTTTGATTTATGCACGGTCATCACTTGCACCAGAGAAGATGCTGGATCTGGAACTTGCGTTTTCTTTACAAGAGTAACAAATTCAGAAGCGCGTAAACCATTAGAAGGGCCAATATCATTGGAACATGATTCTGCAAATTCAATCAATTGCCATAAACGAAGTCGTTCGCGTTCATCCACCGACTTTATAAGTTCCTCAGCGAATCCACTTACTACTTCTGCGTATCCTTTTGCAACAAGTCGTCTTCGAATATTCCTACAAACCGACTCAAACGCTTCATCGATTTTATCGCCCTTCCATAGAATGCCTAAATGACGACCAAGTTCTGAACTGCATACATGGAATCGCGCAACCGTATTGCCTGGGTCATCCGCCATTAAAAGTGCGGAAAGAATCACCGTTACGGCTGGCGAGTCAGTCAATGGGTTCCCGCCGAATTCTGCCGCCGGAACAGCGTGGGGCTGATTTGTTCGAAGCGCATGCACAATTCGTTGTATCTGCTGTTTAGTATTTCCACGAACTAAAATACCGATCTCCGCCAAAGGTGCATTCGAATGGATATTGGCGACTATTTCAACAACCTTCTCAATCGATAATGCTAATTCTGTTTTTACATCATTTGGATCAGACCCCGCTGTCTCAATAACAGCGTGCCCAACACGTTTCGGCTTTGCTGAAACATGGTGCATGAAATCATCTTGCCATTGCGAAGCCGCATCACTCGAATGCGTATCAAGAAGCTTTGCATCGTGTGCATGCTCAAAAATGGTATTGACTGCATGCAGCACAGGAGAAGAACACCGCCAACTTTTATCCAATTGCCGTGTTACTGAACTATCGAGACGTTCTGGCAGCGTGCGTAGAAGTGCTGGCTCGCCTCCGCGAAAACCATACAGACTTTGCTTCACATCGCCAACAATAAATAACGAACGGTCGCTCTCTGATTGATGTATTTCCTCAACGATTGGCTTTAACACACTCCATTGAGGTAACGAAGTATCTTGAAACTCGTCAATGAGCATGTGGTCTATTGAACTGTCTAATCGATACTGCAACTCCTCAAGGTTGTTCATAACATTAATAC
Organism: Phycisphaerae bacterium; assembly: GCA_963854955.1. GTDB lineage: Bacteria > Planctomycetota > Phycisphaerae > Phycisphaerales > SM1A02. The sequence goes on from CAWLAZ010000133.1 coordinate 2,932, forward strand.
AACTTAATCGATAGGTCACATCATCAAATGAGTACAAACCCGCTTCGTGTTTTGCTAATGACCAACATTTATGTAACGAATGCATGAGATCATGCGTTGCTTTGTTTTTCTCGAACAACTTGTTTACCAACACGCCAATAGCGTGATCAATAAGTGGTTCTAATGCAGACACAACATCCGATTCAATATCGTCCCGGTAATAAATAGTCTTGCCAAGATACACATTCTTCGCCATGCCTGAAGTAACAAACGATTTCCAATCGCAGCGCGCCAATTTATCCACCGCTTTATGCAAATCTGTCGCATGTCGCGCAACACTCGGCGTACAAGATGCAAGCGCCTTGATTGCGTTTTCTAAATCAACCGAGTTCATTGTCGGAAATGGCGTTCCCCAGAGCCAAGCACTGGAATCGGTATCTCGGACAAAACCATACGCTTGCCGCTGCATCTCTTTCAACGTTTTGCCAATCGGAACCTTGGCGCCCGACTTGCTCCATCGAAGCCACTGAGCAAATTGAATCGTCTGTTTTACATCACTCGTCATAGAGGACACTGCTGAAGAAAAAACCACGTCTTCGTGAGACTCATCCAAGATAGACCAACCAGGCGTCATTTCCAATGCATCACTGAATGCCTGCGCTGTCTTAACAAAGAAACTATCAATTGTTCCAATATTGAGATGGTGCATCGAAGATGTTAACTCGCGCAAAAGTGCTTCGCACCCTTCTTGCCCATCGTCTAATTCTGGAACATGTTGCACTAATTGCCGCATCGCTTCAGGATCAAGCACCGCTTGTGCAATTGATCCAATAATTCGATCACGAATTTCTCCCGCTGCTTTTCTGCTAAATGTTGTAGCAAGAATTGACCGTGGATCAGCCCCACCTTTTACTAATCGCAGAAAACGAAACATCAACTCTTGGGTCTTGCCAGAACCCGCTAGAGCTTCAATAATTTCAAAGCGTTCAAACTTCTTCATACTCAATCTTCCCCTTCGTTTTCATCAATGATACTGTTGTCTTGACAAATCCATGCAAAATCATCGCTGTATTTTGGAGCGGGATCCGTAGGATAATCGCCAAACTTGCCAGATTGAATATCAAACAAAATGCCGTCTATAAAATCATTCACCACATCGTATGCTTCATCAGGTAACTCAAGGAGATCAATTCCTATCTTGCTTTCCTGATCACCTATTCGGAAATAGCCCAACGAAACATTTGCGTCACTCTTGTCAAAGGAATCAAGTTCCTTAATTTTAGGAAGTAACAAGCGGTACAGGGGAAGTTGCAAATCTACCCACTCGCCAGCTTTTTTCTTAAAGTGCGCTTCATTTGCCGTCAGACCCCCAGTCTTATAATCAAGCACACGAATAGTGCCTGTTTCATTATGCACGTCAATACGATCGATGACTCCACTGACTTCCATTGTTGTTCCGCTTATGTCAACTGTCGCAGAATGTTTTTCTTCAGTGCACAAGATGCGCCAGCCATTCAATGCACTTTGTGCCTGATGTTTAGCCACTTCAACAAGTCGAACCCTGGCAAGCTCCACCTGAATCCGGATTGCTCCTGAAATGGTCTTGCCAAACATTTCTTGCACTGCATCGTCAAGGTAATTCGATAGTGCTAGGTGTACTTCCTGTTCATTTTCAGAATCACGTACCGCTATATCCTTGCCAAAAAGCTCAACCGCCCTATGCACCATGGATCCAAACAACATTGGGTCAAGTTCTGTGCCGCCTTTTTCTTTCACCCTAAGTTTAAGAACATGTTTCAGCCAGAATCTGTACGGGCAAGCAATGTAATCTTTTACGGCAGTGACGGAAACTTTTTTCACCGGTTCAAAATCATATTCCGATGGAATCGGAATTAGAATCCCAGTGCCAATTTGTTCGGGCATAAATTGCTTCGGGACTTCTGGGTCTTCTCGTTCAATTGAAACGAC
>CAWLAZ010000134.1:0-4875 GCA_963854955.1 Phycisphaerae bacterium
TGTATCTTTCCTTTCAGGAACGGCAACTCGAACAATGTCAGCGCCAGCTTCAGTGAGTCGATGTATTTCAGCTACGCATGCATCGATATCGTACGTATAGCCTGAGGCCATTGATTGCACTGAAACAGGGGCATCCCCACCTATTGCCACAGTACCAACTTGTATTTTTTGCGTTTTTCGCCGTTCCATCCCTATTATTATAGAGGGTCGGGTCTAGGACCCGACCCTCTACCCGACCCTGTACCCAATCCTGTACCCGAACCTGTACCCGACCCTTATGAAGATGTGGCATGTATGGCAAAAAACACCTTGCAAGGCATTTAAATCACGATAATCAGCGAACTGCCTTGGGTCCGACCCTGGATCCGACCCTGGATCCGACCTTAAGAGGTTGGTGGGGGGGAGTCTTTGTGTATTTCGAGCTCGGCGACGTTACCTTCGATGAGAAGATCTTCAATAGGAGTGCCCTCAGGAATCACCACGCCAGCCATGGTTGTCACGATGACTTGTGGGTTTACTTCCATGTGCGCACCAAGCGCTGCTTCAAGCTCTTCGCGTATGTCATCCTCAAGCGTTTTCCAACCCATACGCCCTTTGCATTTTGGGAATGTTGAACACCCAAGCCAAGGCCCACGTTTGCCGTTGCGTAAATTCATAGGACTCTCACATTTTTCGCAAATTAAAGATTCGACAAGCAACGCAGGTGGTGATGGATATTTGATGCATCCTTTTTTATCAAGGTTCACAACTGTTTTGATTTCTGGGTAATTCACCGAAGCGAGAAACGGCCCAAATCGACCCGTTCGTTTTTCCATTGCCGAACCATCTTCTGGGCATGCAACATCTACGCGTTCAGGAAGGAGCGGTCGACCTTTTCGGTCAATGGGCGCCGCATATTTACAGTCTGGATACGCAGTGCAAGAAAGGAAGCGACCGTTTTTGCCAAAGCGATATTCGGTTTTGCTTTTACAAGTTGGGCACATATAGATAGCTGGTTTTGTTTCAGCTTTAGCATGCGGCATTTCTTCGTATGCAGTTTCTAAACGCTTGCTGAATCGACCATAAAAGTCGTGCAGCATATCTACCCAATTTGTTTCCCCTCTAGCAACATTGTCAAGGCGTTCCTCTAATGAGCGCGTGTATTCAACTCCCATTAATACGGGGAATGCCTCAATGAGTTTTTCGGTAACAACTTCGCCAAGATCGGACGGGTGGAATGAACGGTCTATTTTTTCCACGTATTTCCTGTATTGAATGACATCAATAATCGAAGCGTACGTTGATGGTCTGCCGATTCCCTCGGACTCAAGTTTCTTGATAAGCGAAGCTTCGCTGTACCTTGAAGGTGGGGATGAGAAATTTTGTTTTGGTGTAATAGCAAATGGATACAGGTCAAGACCTTCTTTTAACTCGGGAAGATTTTGCTCTGTGTCGGATGAGGGCACGCCACTTGCTCTATAAAAACCATCGAACGCAAGTATGCGACCGCCAACTTTAAACGTGGCACCAGTTTTTTCATCATGTCGGTCAAAGAAAATTTCAGTTCGGTGCCAACGCGCGGGCGTCATTTGACATGCAACAAAACGCGACCAAATTAAACCGTACAATCGTTTTTGGTCTTCGTTCATCGATGCTTTAAGCGTATCCGGATGCATCCCTACATCGGTTGGACGAATTGCTTCATGCGCTTCTTGTGCATCTTTGTTTGCGGAAGTATAAAAGTTTGGTTTTTCTGGAAGGTACTTCTCGCCAAATTTGTTGCCTATATAGGTTCGTACCGAATTCAGTGCATCACCTGAAAGATGCGTAGAGTCTGTACGCATATACGTAATTGCACCATCTTCATATAAGCCCTGCGCCGCACGCATGGTTCTTTTTGCGGCAAAGCCTAACGCTGTTGACGCAGATGCTTGAAGGGACGAAGTAATAAAAGGTGCAGTGGGTCGAACTTTACTGTCCTTTTGAGTAATGTCGCTCACTTTATACGAGACACCTTCGGCAATGTCGCCAGCAAGAGTAATACAATGTTTTGCGGGTCCTTTACCTTCTTCATCTTCGGTAACTTCAATTGTCGGTTTGTTTAAACCAACCAAGGCGCCGATTTCAAGTAATCGAGCTTTATGTGCATCGAGCGTGTTGTCTTCACAATTGGCAGGCCTAGTGACCTTAAATGTTTTGCCGTCAATTTTTACAAGCGTGCCTTCGAGCGACCCATGATCTGCAAGGAATGCATTCATTTGCTTTCGAGTCGGTCCTTTGCCGCGTTCATCTTTTGATGCAAGGTGCGCTTCCCACTTTGTTGCAAGTGAAGCAGTTACCTTTTTATCCAGCGTAAACCGGCCAACTACACTCCAAGATTCATCAGGTATATGTGCTTCAATCTCTTTTTCTCGTTCAACAACAATTCGAACAGCTACAGATTGCACACGCCCAGCGCTTAGTCCGCCGGCAACTCGTTTCCAAAGAAGAGGCGAAACTTTGTACCCAACAATACGGTCAAGGATTCGTCGCGCTTGCTGGGCATTGACATAATCCATGTTGATAGGTTGCGGGTGTTCGAACGCTTCTTCAATTTGTTTTTTGGTAATCGCATTGAAAATAACACGTTTCGCTTTTGATGGATCAACATTAAGCAATTCAGCGAGATGCCATGAAATAGCTTCTCCTTCACGATCAAGGTCGCTTGCGAACCAAACATCTTTTGCCTCTTTTGCAGCCTTCTTTAAATCATTCGCAAGGGCGTTTTTCCCTTTGAGTACTTCGTACGTTGGCTCAAAATCATTTTCTAAATCAACACCTGGAACAGGTTGCTTCACACCCTTTGGTGCTCGTGCGGGAAGATCGCGAATGTGACCAATGGACGACGTGACAGCGTAATCATCACCAAGATACTTATTAATAGTTCTTGCTTTGGCGGGGGATTCGACAATAACAAGGTGCTTGCCTTTTGCATTTGGCACTGCATTGCGTTTCTTCGCCACTTTCTTTTTGGTGGTTTTCTTGCTGGTCTTTTTCTTTGTTGTTTTCTTTTTAGCCAAAATAATACTCTCTAAAGTGTGTTCTTCGCTTCATTCCATCGGTCAAGCAGGGCGTACCGCTTTGCCTTAGGGGGAGCATTGAAACGACTTTTCTCAGAATGTCAAGTGCTATTTCTGGAGATTTACCCGCCGAGGATATGCGTAAGAGCTTCATTTGCAATATGTTGCATGCCATTGTCGCCAATTTCAATAAAATGTGCAGAAGGCAATATTTGGAACCTTCTGAGCCAAGTTCGTTGTTGTTTTGCATATCGGCGGGTCAAAATCTTAATTCGCTCGCGGGCTTCTTCGAGGGTGCATTCGCCCCTGAGGTGGGCAAGGAGTTGCTTGTATCCAAGGGCTTCACTTGCCTGTTTCCCAAGCTTGCCTTGCAATCCTTCTACCTCACTAAGGAGCCCTTCATTGAACATGGTTTTGACTCGAGAATTGATTCGTTTATTGATTGTTTTGACTTGCCAATTCAGCCCAATCATGACCGCATCTTCCCTTGGCATGGGCTTTCCCCATTGCGACTGCAGGGATGACAATGGGTGACCTGTCGCTTCGCACACCTCAATTGCGCGAACAAGACGGCGTTTATCGTTGATATGAATGCGTTCTGCTGCTTCTTGGTCAAGTTTACGCAATCGGTCTTGCAACACAGTATTTGTTTCGGCGTTGAGTGCATCCCGTTTTTCCTGATCGCAATCTGGTCCATCGAATAAACCAAACAACAATGATTGGACATAGAGATTCGTCCCACCAACAACAATTGGCCACTTATCTCGGCTTCTGATATCTTCGACGGTCTTTTCTGCAAGTTTAAGCCACGTCTCAACGGTGAACCCGTCTTCGCTTGGGTCAGTAACATCAACAAGGTGGTGCACAGCTTGTGCGCGTTCTTCGAGCGTTGGCTTTGCCGTGCCGAGATCCATCCCCTTGTAGACTTGCATTGAATCAGCGCAAATGCATTCGCCACCACCGGGTAGGGCGTTCGCGAGTGAAATGGCAAGGGAAGTTTTACCGCCTGCCGTTGGTCCGAGGATAAGAATGATTGGTCGCATGGAAATCATTTTATGGGTTCTGACCACTGAGGGGTCCAGACCCCATAAAATAAAGCGTATGAAACAAACCATCGATCAAATTGATGTTGCTGGAAAAAGAGTGCTCATGCGTGTGGACTTTAATGTGCCAATGCTCGATGGAAAGATTACAGATGATCGCCGAATCCATATGGCGTTGCCAAGCATACACAGCGTACTTGATCGGGGCGGGGCACTGACCTTGATGAGCCACCTTGGCAGGCCAAAGGGAAATGGCTTTGAAAAAAAGTATTCACTCGTCCCCGTCGCTCAACGTCTCAGCGCTTTACTTGGCAAAGAAGTTGTTTGTTCAGACGATGACGAAACGTCGAACATTGTACTCATAGAAAATCTTCGCTTTCACAAAGGGGAAAAATTGGGCGACGAAGCGTTTGCAAAAGCACTTGCCGATAAAGGCGATGTGTACTGCAACGATGCATTTGGTACAGCGCACCGTACCCATGCTTCGATGGTGGCGGTTCCCGAAGCAATGGAAGGCAAGCCACGAGTCGCGGGTCTTTTGTTAGCAAAAGAATTGCATTATTTAGACCATGCAATTACACACGCTGAAAAACCATTTGTGACCGTGCTCGGTGGGGCTAAAGTCTCAGACAAGATGGGAGCAATTGAAAACTTGCTCGGTAAAGTCGACACTATATTGATTGGTGGGGCGATGGCGTATACGTTTTTAGTTGCCAAAGGAATTGCGGTTGGCGCAAGTTTAGTTGAGCCTGACCGCATTGGCGATGCCTCAAGAATTATTGAATCGGCATCAG
>CAWLAZ010000135.1:0-4854 GCA_963854955.1 Phycisphaerae bacterium
GATAAGTTGTTCACTAAAACTGTGATTCCAGCAAAACTTCCGGAAGTGAATCGTTGCAAACCAGTGCATTCTCATCCAGAAAAAAGCACCGCTGCTGTAAGGCACCGCCATTCCTGTACTTTCTATCTACAATTCGTCCGTACTTTTGAATCAGTGCAACTTGCTTAGAATAAACGAGTTATCGGTCGTTATTCATTAAAAAATGACGATGCTAACTTTGCCGGATTGGCTAAATCCAAATGGGACGCCACATCCTGCCCATTTGTGACCCAACTCATGGAAACCCGCATACTGCACAACGTAGAGTAGATTTCACCCATAGTGACTGCTTCATCCACCTTCGTTGCGATGACTCGGTTGTACCGAGTTACGGCAAAACGTTCCGCTGCTCTTTTTGTCGCCGTAATGGAACTTGCTGCAGAAAGAACTAAATGAATTTCACTTGGGTTTGCAGATGCAATAATTTTGGCGGTCTCTTCAATGCGATCATGGTCTTGTGCACTACGGCCCGCTGTGTCAATAAGAACAATATCTGAACCGGTGCAAGTCGCAATCGATTCTTTCATTTGCAATGCTGTGCCAGCAATTTCCAAACGAGTGTCGACCAAATTCGCGTACTGTTGCAACTGTTCCACAGCGGCTACTCGATAGGTATCAGCCGTAATCAATGTCACGTTGCGTCCCTGTTGCAATCGAAACTTAGTTGCAAGTTTTGCAATAGTGGTTGTTTTGCCCACACCTGTTGGACCTACAAGTGCAATGATCGTTGGCGTTGTTTCATCTCTCGTTGGAGGCGGTGACGATTGCGGCAAACGGCGAACCATCTCTGCAACAACAAGTGGCTTTAATGCAACGTATTGAATAGAAGAAGGCACGTTTATTGCTTGAAGAATATCCATCGCAAGTTGTGCTTCCACACCCTTGTCAGTCAAAACACGGTACGCTTTTGCTAACACTGGGGACAAGCGACCTGCTGATTCATGCTCGAGCACTTCGCCAACAAGTGACTTGAGCTCAGCAAAACCCAGCTCGATTTTTTCGCTCATGCCATCTTGCGGTTTGTTCAACAGCACTGTATTGGCGTACGCGATTGTTTTTTGTCTATCTGTTCTAACTGCTTGCATAGTTAATTCCTATTCATTCAAGAAGCTCTTGAGTGTCCCTTTGATGTGACGGTTCCAACTACCTGCAATTCGACTTCCGGAACAATTTCGTCTCGACTTAACACAGTGACATCGCCCGAATTTTTCTCTAACTCCGTTCGTAAAAATCGTCTGGATTCTTTCGATGTTACAACAACAATCGGCAAACCCTCGGCGACTAGTGGCAACCCCGCATGGTGTACCGCTGACGACAAACCTTCTTTACTTTCCCGACTATTTTGTAACGCAAGTTCTATCTCAATAGGAAGTGCAATACAACGAATGACCGGCTTGCCGTTTGAACTGTGCGTAGTCACTGTTGCGCAGATTTGCCTTCGCAAGGCAACGCGAACTTGTTCGACACAATCCGTAAGCGATTGTGAAGCACAATCCGCCGCTGTTTCAACAATCGTCGCCATGTCTTTCAATGGCACTTGTTCAACAAGCAATGCCTTCATCACATGATGCAGGCGCGAGATTGAAAGTTCATTCCCCATTACATCCGCAACAAGCCTAGGAGATGTTGCGCGCAGTGCCTCGACCATCGCCGACACATCTTCCCGCGACACTAACTCTGAAGCGTGTGTTTTTACAATGTGCGAAAGATGCGTCATGATAACCTTCACGGGATCCATCGCTTGCAGAAATAAATCGCCAAGACCTTCACGCACCGCTTCTGTTACCCATATTGCAGAATAGCCAAACACTGGTTCTCGTTCGCGAATACCTTCAATGTCCTGCGAACTATCTTCGCCAGCTACAACCATCAAACGATCTTTATACACGACGCCTTCTGCGATAACACCGCCCTTAAGAGACAAACGGTAGGTATTTGCTGGCAGCGCGAAATTATCTTTGATACGAATGGATGGAACAACAATGCCTAACTCGTGCATGAAATTTGCTCGAAGATCGGTCATTTTTTGAACAAGATTACCTGCGATTGCATTCGACGCAAGTGGCAAAAGCGCTTTCCCAAGTTCAAGTTCAAGTACAGAATCAATCAACACTGGCGCGCTGGCAATTTCTTCTTCTAGTCCCGCTTCCTGTTCTTCCATTTCCTGTTCCTCTTTCTCTTGTTTTTGTTTGTAACTCGACCAAGAGAGAATCGCCAATGTCAATGCGAGAATAAGCAACGGAAGGGTCGGCAATGGTGTGAAGGAAAGCGCAACAAGAAATGCTGAAACAAGTCCAATCGCCGCGGGCTGCGCCACGAGTTGTTTTGGAATTTCAACACCAAGCGAAGTTTTGTTGCCAGCCCTTGCAACAATAAGCCCCGCTGCAATGGCAATAAGAAAAGACGGTATTTGACTTGCAAGACCGTCGCCGATGGTCAAACGCGTAAAGAGCTCTGCAGTTTCGAGTATTGACCACCCTTTCATAGCAATCCCAACAGCAAGCCCACCGACAATGTTGATAACAATAATCACCAGCCCCGCAATAGCATCGCCACGAACAAACTTACTCGCGCCATCCATCGCTCCATAAAAGTCTGCTTCGCGCAAGACTTCGTCACGTCGCACTGTTGCTTGGCGCTCGTTGATTAACCCTGCAGACAAATCTGCGTCAATCGCCATTTGACGGCCTGGCATTGCATCCAATGTAAACCGGGCTGCTACTTCACTCATTCTTGTTGCGCCTTTTGTTACAACAACAAATTGAACAACAACAAGAATCAAAAATATAATGCCACCGACCACAATGTTCGAGCCAGCAACAAACGTGCCAAATGCTTCAATCACATGACCAGCAATAGCATCGCCTTGCTCTGGCGTGGGAGTATCGGCAGATAAGATCAACCGTGTTGAAGCGACATTTAAGACTAACCTTCCAAGCGTTGTGATTAAAAGCAATGCAGGGAATACACTAAAATCCAGTGGGCTTTTTGTGTATATAGTTGTCAGCAAAATCACAGCAGCAAGTGAAATATTCGCTGCTAAAAACACGTCGAGTATCGCTGGTGGCAACGGAACGACAAGCACTGCCACAAGACCAAGTAAAAACATTGGCACAAGCAAGTGCTTCCGCTTCGAGACCGAAGCAATTAACACATCAAATTGGATCCTTGAATTATTCATGTTGTAACTCTCCTGCTTGCTAGTAATAACGAAGCAATTTCTCCATGCAGCATTGGTGGTATTCCAAGACCAACGTCACTCAAACGCACTATACGATCTGCCAGCGAACTATCTGTCACAACTGGAGCACCGGATGTATTTTCTGTATATTTTGAAAAACCATCACCTTGATAAATATCAAGCACGACAGGTGACGACATTGTGGTTGCATTCCAACGAATCGCGACTGCGATTTTATTGCCCACAACTACTATAGTTGGAACCACTTGGTCAACATATTTTTTCGCTAGCCACGATGTTTTTCTTCGAAGCCCACTGTTACCCGAATTCTCTTTGTGTTCATCAACAATTTCCTGCCTCGTCATTTTCAAGTCGCACTGCCATGCGTACCGTTGCCAACAAAAATCGGCGATGCCGAGCATGAGCAGAACTGTAAGGGCTGCAAAAACTACAAGTATTCCAATCGATCCCACAAGCCGCACTTGTGTCAGGATGTCCGTTTGTGTGCCAAGGGCAAGTAACTGTTCTTTGTAATGCAAAAGAACAAGAAGGGAAGCACCGGAAGCAAGCAGTAACTTCGTTACTGAAAACAACATTTGCATCTGACCCCGCGGACCCACGATTTTTCTTGTGCCTGCAAATGCAACACGCGATAGTTGTACCGTTGCCACACTTGGAGCAAACAATCCACCCACTTGAACAACACCAGCAAAGGCGCCTGCTAATAAAAATACAATACAAGGGAATAATGCTAACTCGACTACATCCCACCCTGTTTGTTCAAGTAGGACCGGCAACGAAATCGTTGTTCCCGAAAGTTGGGTGATTAGTAAAGTCTTTACAAATACACAACACTTTGGAATCCATACTACAACGGCACCAATTCCAACTATAAGAAAGAGCACGGTTGTTAAATCGCTCGACCGAGCAACGTTCCCTTCATCTCGCGCCTTCTGTAAACGCTTACTTGTTGGCTCATGTGTTGCGTTGCTTCGATCTTCGCTCATGCGCCACCCCCTGTTGCCCACGTCGAGACCGAACCCACCATGTCCGGCATAAACGTAGAAATCATTGTCCCAATAAAGCCAAGACCTGCGACCAATACAAGCAAGCCAACCAAAACCCGCAATGGCAGCCCAATGCTAAATATATTTAACTGAGGTATCGAACGGGCAACCATTGCGAGGCCCGCCGTTTGCAACAGCAAAATGGCAATCAATGGCAAGGCGACTCGTAGGCCAAACTCAAACACGATGTCAAGCATTCCTGTCACCGTTACAACCATCGATTGACTTGCAAGGTTCGCAACAGGCAAGTGAGAAAAACTGCCGACGACTGCCATGTATGTTTGTTCAATCCCACCCACAACAACGAAGCCAACCAACGCGAACAACATAAAACCGCGCCCAAGCTCATCCGATTCACTACCCGTGGTTGGATCAAGCATCGACGGTAAGGCAATGCTCATCTGTTGCCCCATCATCGTTCCACCCATTTGAATGGCAACAAGAGGTAAAGTCATTAAGAAGCCAATCACCGCCCCAATTGCGAATTCTCCCGCAAGCACAATACCAATGCCATATAAACTAGTTTCCATTATTGGAGCATGCGCCGTCATGGACCACGCAGAAAAA
>CAWLAZ010000136.1:0-4758 GCA_963854955.1 Phycisphaerae bacterium
AAACATCAAGAAACTCCTTTCTCAGGATGCGACACCATCGTCGCTACAAGAAAAAGCGTAATAACGGTCACCTTCCCGCAATTAGTATGGCATAAAACCAGAACAAATACAACAATAATTAATTAGTCTGAATCAATCAATATATTTTTTATAGAGTGGCGGAAACGAGGACTTCAGCGGTGGTTTTTTCAAGAACTTCGTCGATGGTGACATCTGTGGCAAGTTCGGTGATCTCGAAACGTCGTTTTTCTTCGTTCATCTCCATAACGCACAAGTCAGTGATAATCATGTCAATGCATCGAAGTCCTGTAAGCGGGAGGGTGCATGCTGGAATCAGTTTCGGCTCACCCTTACGGGTAACGTGGTCCATGATGACAACGACTTTGTGGACACCCGCAACAAGATCCATTGCGCCGCCCATGCCTTTGATCATTTTTCCCGGAATCATCCAGTTTGCAATGTCACCTTCTTGGGAAATTTCCATCGCGCCAAGAATTGCAAGGTCGATATGTCCGCCACGAATCATTTCGAATGATTCTGCAGAAGAAAAGTAACTTGCCCCTGGGACCGCCGTGACTGTTTGTTTGCCAGCATTGATGAGATCGGCGTCCACCTTCTCGTCCGTAGGAAACTCACCCATGCCGAGTAATCCGTTTTCTGATTGAAGCCAGACCGTCATGCCATCTGGGACATAGTTGGCAACAAGGGTTGGCATGCCAATCCCTAAATTGACGTAAAAGCCGTCTTTGAGTTCTTGTGCGGCACGCTTTGCAATTCCGTTTCGATCTAATGGCATAGTGGAGATAATACCAACTCTGGGTGTGCTAGAATACCGATATGACTACAACACTTTCTAACCTTATTAATCATCCACTTGTCTGTGATGCTTCTGAAGCGACTGACAACCATTTTATCTCCTATAACCCTGCGACTGGTGAACCAATCGCCGCAGTACGTAGGCAAACAACGGAAGAATACAATGACCTCGTTGAACGCTCGCAGGCTGTTTTTAAGGAATGGCGCATGCTTCCAGCACCAAAGCGTGGTGAAATTGTTCGCCGAATCGGTAACGCATTTCGTGCATACGAACAAGATCTCGGCGAGCTTGTCACAATGGAGTGCGGAAAAATCCTTCCTGAGGGTATAGGCGAAGTAGTTGAATGCATCGACATAGCAGACTTTGCTGTTGGTCTATCAAGACAACTTTACGGATTAACCATTGCATCTGAACGCCCGCGCCATGCGATGATGGAGCAGTGGCAACCACTCGGGCCAATTGGAATCATTTCAGCGTTTAACTTTCCTGTTGCAGTTTGGGCTTGGAACTCAATGCTTGCGGCAGTATGCGGCGACACCACTATTTGGAAACCAAGTGATATTACGCCGTTGACTGCGATTGCGATGATTAACGTTGCGCACGAAGTGATGCGCGACCAAGATATATTTACGCCAGAACATGGCGACCCATGCGATGTGTTTGGTTTAATCATCGGCACTGTCGAAGAAGTCGGAGAGCCAATGATTAATGATCGTCGCTTGCCGCTGATTAGTGCCACTGGCTCTTGCCAAATGGGACGACGCGTTGGCGCAGTTGTAGGTGGTCGCCTCGGGCGATCACTCCTAGAACTTGGAGGCAACAACGCCATCATTATTATGGACGACGCAGATTTGGATATGGTTATTCGCGGCACATTGTTTGGTGCAGTTGGCACAGCAGGGCAGCGATGCACTTCAACACGGCGACTTCTTTGTCACGAATCTGTGGTCGACCAAGTCACGGACAGTTTACTGAAAGCATATACACAAGTTTCGATTGGCGATCCTCTTGCATCGAGCACGTTGATGGGTCCACTTATCAACGAAGCTTCCATTGAAAATATGCGCACTTCGCTTGAGCAAGCTAAAGCAGAAGGATGCGAAATTCTTTGCGGTGGAGTGGAAGGTATTGAACGTTGGGCAGATCGCCCAGGTCACTTTGTTGAACCAACGATTGTCAAAGTACCAAGAGGCACTATGCCAGAAGTAGTGAAAGAAGAAACGTTCGCGCCAATTTTATACATCTTTACTATTAGTAATTTGGATGAAGCGCTTGCGATGCATAACGATGTTGATCAAGGTCTAAGTAGTTCCATCTTTACAAACTCCATGCGTAACGCAGGCAGGTTTCTTTCAGCGGAAGGTTCCGATTGCGGTATCGCAAATGTCAACATAGGCACAAGCGGTGCAGAAATTGGCGGTGCTTTTGGTGGCGAGAAAGATACAGGCGGTGGGCGCGAATCTGGTTCCGATGCATGGAAGGCGTACATGCGACGTCAAACGTGCACAACAAACTGGAGTGACGAAATGCCACTTGCTCAAGGTATTGAATTCGGTTAATGCTGTTAAAGCGCCCCGCGACGTTGCATCTTCAGGAAGGCCTTTTTGTCCCTGAAGGTATTGCATTAGACGAAGTTGATGGTCGCTGGGAACAACACTGTTTGCAAAACCCAGCATGTTTTGACGGCACGCTGTTGCATGTGCTCGGCGCGCATCGAAATGGATGCGGAGGTGCGATCGTGCATGTGATGCGATGTTCGTATCGCTTTTTTGGCGTGCAAACCGATTCCTACGATGTAGGCATTCGCCCACTTGGAGTCAAAGGCATCACGCACTTTAAATCGAACGTTCTATGGGGAAAAAGAAGCAATGCGGTGCGGCACTATGCAGGGCAGTGGGAATATGCGCCAGCGGGGAGCGTTGAACCCGGCACATCCCCTGAAGCGACGATAGAAAGCGAATTGCTGGAAGAAACTGGGTTGACACTTGTTTCTCGCCCTATAGCCATTGCGATGCTTTTTGATGAAGTCGCGAAAACGTGGGAACTTATATATAGGTTGCAAGCATCTTCCAGCACAATTGCCTGTAATAGTGAATATCTTGCATGCCGCTGGTTGGAACAGAATGCTATTCCAGAGGCCGTTACGCCAGTTTCTCGGTTAATGATGCCGTACGCATAGTGCATAACAGTTTCAAATTACCTATTTTGACGGAAGTTTAGTTTGCAGACCTAAGTTTGTGTTTTTTCTGGACGATAGGGAATTACTGACAGAAATATTCCGACCTACAGAAGAACATGAGGATCAATTTTATGAACAAGCAAACAACAACACTAGTAAGTATGGCGATGGGCTCATTGCTCATCCCAGCGATTGCCTCAGCAGACTTGCAAGGCATTTCACACGAAACAGTAGAAAACGGCATGTCCGGTTTGACTACTTACCGCATTTATGCAGATGTAGATGCTGGTGATCAAGTTGATGCAATTTTTGGCGATGCAATAAATCCATTATGGATTAATTCAGACACCAGTTTTTACCAAAATGAATTTGGCGACTACGCGCCACCAACAGAATCGTTGTTTGGGTTTTTCCCATCACTTGAGTACGATAGCTTTGTTACGATTGGCAAATTGACTGACACCGGCGACGCGATGCTCGACATTGGCATCGACTGGACAAGCTTTGAAGACAACGGTGGTAACATTTGGGCTGATAACGGTACTTGGTTCGCGACTCCTGACGACCCACAGGTCTACGAAGAAAATGGCAAGGTGCTTATTGCGCAGTTCACAACAACGGACAATTTAGTGAGTAAAAAATTTGGCGAGGCAAATATTCTTGGCAAGAACGCAGATCTTACAAGTTGGCAGTATTCAGCAGTTGCATTGCCAGCACCAGGCGCACTTGCGCTACTTGGTCTCGCAGGATACCTTCGAGTACGCCGCCGACGTTAATTACTTTATATAAGCAAGTATCTACTTTGCTTCAAGATACTTTAAAATACTCACTAAATCATTCACGATTTGGTGAGTATTTTTCAATGTAAGTGAAGCGCCTCGTTCTGCACGAACGGTACGATTTGCTTGAGGGTAATCAAACAAAATACGACCAGCACGTATGGTTTTCTAGTTCCTCTTTGCCTTCACGTCTTTCTCCACTTGCGATGCAGATGAAAACGCTCTCTAGTCGTTGGTTGTAATAGTCTTGTCGTAGCAGAGTGCTGCAAGTGATGCACCGACAATCGGTCCTACCCAATAACACCATTGGAGCGTCCAAGCACCTGTAACGAGTGCGGGGCCAAACGATCTCGCTGGGTTCATTGATGCACCAGTGAGCGGTCCAAAGCAGAGGATATCAGCAGCGACAACACCACCGATAGCGAGTCCAGCAATCCCAGCATGTTGTTTATTCTTGGGATCCACAGCAACTGCCATAATGATCCACATCAAGAAAAACGCTGCAAGTCCTTCAAGGACGAGGACTCGCCAAGTACTTACCATTTCTGGGCCAGCGGCCCCACTATATATTCCAAGTGTCTCGCCGATATGCGTGTTCGCAAAGGAGTAGGCCGGGACCATGGTTGCCTTAAGTAAAAAGGCAGCGGCAATGCCACCGAGTATTTGAACAATAGAAAAACTCATCGCTTGTGACCAAGATTGCTTGCCACGAGTGGCAAGTGCAATGGAGACCGCGGGGTTAAATTGAGAACCACTGACCTGCATCATCGCAGAAGCCATGACAGCAAGAATTAAGCCATGGGCAAGAGCGATAACGAGAATGTTTTCACCGCTGGTTGCAATAATGGCACCTCCACCGACAAATGTCAGTGCAAACGTTGCAATGAACTCAGAAAAATGTTTTCCAGTTCTCATCGAAAATGCGGTTATGCAGCTGTGACGTTGAGGTACTTTTGCACGCTCTTCAAATCGTTCACGATTTG
>CAWLAZ010000137.1:0-4628 GCA_963854955.1 Phycisphaerae bacterium
TGTTGGCCTTTTGACGGAGACCCAAGGCAGGTCGGCTATGATTTTTCACCTCAGCAATCACAAACGGCGAAGGGAAGCGGTCGTTTTGTTACGTTCGCTGGAATGCATACGATTCATGCAGACGATAGAAACAATCGAAAACCAAAATCGCACAACATTGGGATGTACCGATCTCAACTTATAGATGAAACACATCTGGCTATGCACTGGCATATCCATCACGATGGCGCAGCGCACTGGCGTTCATGGAAGGCGATTGGCGAACCGATGCCAATAGCCATTTGTTTTGGAGGCGAAACAGTATTGCCCTATGCGGCAACATGTCCATTGCCACCTGGTATGAGCGAGTTATTGATGGCAGGATTTTTGCAGGGCAAGGGCATCGAACTTGTTCGTGCAAAGACAGTGCCGCTTTGGGTTCCAGCAAACAGTGAGATGGTGATTGAAGGATTCGTAAACACAGACTGTGGCCCTTGCGACTGGGAACCGAAGGATGGCGATCTAGGTGACGGGGCAGTCTTTGAAGGACCGTTTGGTGATCACACTGGGTTTTACTCAATGCCAGATCGGTATCCTCTTGTCGATGTGACTGCTGTGACACACAGAAAAAATGCGGTGTTCCCAGTTACCGTCGTCGGGCCTCCACCACAAGAAGATTATTTCTTAGGCAAAGCAACAGAGCGAATTATGTTGCCCTTATTAAAAGTAATGATTCCAGACATCATTGATTACCACTTGCCGATGTTTGGCACCTTTCACAATTGCGTCTTTATAAAAATTGCATCGCAGTACAAAGAGAACGCACGAAAGGTGATGCACGCTATTTGGGGTGCGGGGCAAATTGCATGGACAAAAGTTATTGTCGTCGTGGATGAAACAGTAGACGTGCACGACGAACACGCCGTCTTTGAAGCTCTTAGCAGCATTGACATTCAATCTGACATTGAAGTTGTGCGCGGCGCACTTGATATACTTGATCATGCTGCACCAGAAATTGGTGCAGGCGGGAAGATCGGTTTCGATGCTACCTCTGGAAACGAAGTGCATCCAAATAAGATTGAAATTATTTCGGTTGAAAAGAACCAAGGCGGGGACGGCGCGATTGCAATCGAAAAAGCGCGGCAACAAAACAAGGAAGCCACGATGATCTTTGCCGTCGATAGCGATGTAGACCCATCGAAACTAGGGGACGTTTTCTTTAACTTCTGCGCGTGCTTTGACCCATCACGCGACATGCATTATTTTGACACGTGCATTGGATTTGACGGAACGACAAAAATGGCAGGCGACGAGCGTAATGGCAAGGCGGTTCGCGCATGGCCGCCAAAATTAGTTGTTAACAATGGCGATTGAATTGGGTTTAAGGAACAAATAATACAACTTGCCTTCTGCGTATTGCCCGCCAGCTTTAATGCCTGCGGTGGGACCCACACCCATAAACAAATCGGCTCGTCCTGGTGCGCGAATTGCGCCACCAGTATCTTGGTCAGTCATGAATTGCGTAAAGGTTTTTTTCTTGCCTGTGAGCGTGCGTACAGTCGTGTCAACCAACACGACCCCGCCTCGAGGAAATATCTTTTTATCTGTCGCAATCGAGCGTTCCGCAGTGACCGGCACGCCGAGAGAGCCCGCAGGCCAATTGCCACCGTCGTACTCTCGGAAAAAAACATACGATTCGTTATTGTCAATGAGTGCGTTTATTGTTTCAGGATTTTTATCGTACAGTCGACGGATTGCGCGCAAGCTTAGTTTGTCTTGTGTGAGCAAACCAGCATCAAGCACGGAATGGCCAAGTCCTGTGTATGCACGATCAGTTTTTCCTGCATAGCCAATGTACATAAGTTCGCCGTTGTCCAGACGCAAACGTGCAGAGCCATTAACATGAATGGTGTATGCGTCAAGTTCGTCTTTAACCCAAACAAGTTCGGTGCCAACAAGTTCGCCTGAAGACCTCAGTTCTTTTCTTGCAGGCCATGGTTCAATAGCACCACTTGCGGTTTTTCTGCCGGTTGGAATTCCTGATGCGGGGTCGGTGACAAGGTCGGTTGGTCTTGTATACAACGGCGCGCCAAACGTGCGGTTGGATTCTTTTGAAGCATGGAAATCAGGAGAGTAATACCCAGTGAATAATACGGTCCCTTCGCCATCGTAACCGACGGATTCAAACACATTGAATCGTTCTTCGAGGAGTTCGATGAATTCATTTTTTGAATTTGATTCGGCAAGGAGTGTTCGTAAAACTATGATGGAATTTTTCGCCTGTTCATGAGTGACATCTTCGATGGGAAACCATTGCTTACTTGATGGCGCGTCAAACCAACTGATGGAATGGTCTAAAGAATCTTGTAAGAATAAATCCCGCTCTTCCCAAGCAGTGCCAAGGTCTGGCCAGTTGCTGACGGCAACTTGACGAAGTGCTGGTTGCCCCGCAAGGAGTGGTTTGGTGTAATCAACCCCAGAAGTGCCATCTGAAATGAGCTTAGTGTTTGTTGCCTGTTGATTTGTGCAGGAAAAAAGGCAAAAAGTAAGGGAAATGGATGCAAATGTTCGATAGTTCATGTGGTTATATCATCGACCAGAGGCGCCTTTTCTGCCCAAAAGTGAGGGCAAAAGTGTTGGTGAGCAAGCGCCTGCATGATAGAATGACATACCTGCACACCGCAGTCAAGGAAATTCACTATGAGCACACTATTTAATCCATCTTCAACGTTAGCACTCTTTGGCATGCCAGGCGGTATGGAAATCGTTGTTCTCGTGGTCATTGGTCTTCTGATTTTTGGAAGACGACTTCCAGAAGTTGGTCGCAACTTGGGTAAGTCGATTGTTGAGTTTAAGAAGGGGATAAAAGGTATCGGGGACGATATTGATAAAGAAGCGGATCGTCAAGAAACTACGCCAGTTGAAAAATCAAAGACAGCTGATTTGCCTCCAGCAAAAATAACGCCTGATCCTGTGCAAGAAGCTGACATCAAGGTCGAAGAAGCAAGACAAAATAAAGAAGAGTAAGTTTAGGTGACGGGGGTTTAGGAAGCGGGGGCCTTTTCGAGATGTATGTAGAGACGACGCCATGGTTCATTTCCAACGATGTGCCATTTATGTCCCTTGCCTTCTAGGTCATTTGCAAGAAAAACATCACCGGGTTTTACAACAAGAATATCGCCGTTGCCAAAAGTAAATTCAACGGTACCCGTGAGCGTGATAACGTATTGTTTACGAGGAGCCGGATGCCAATCGTAGGTTCCACCAGGGGCAGTCTCTGCAAGCCGAACGCTATGGCATTCAATATTTTCGCTTACAAACGTGTCGCTTCCATGTTTCTTAGTTTCGATGGACCAGGATTCTACTTTTGATATTTTTTCATCATTAGTACAAAAATGTGGGAATTCTAATTGAATGGTAATGCTCCTATACCTGTTATTCTAACAGGTATGGAAAAAAGAACATATGAAGTCCTTATTATTGGCGGTGGCATAAGCGGCGGAACGTTGCTGTATGACTTGGCGTTGCACAGCGATGTGCAATCGATGTGCTTGATTGAAAAGTACGACCATCTTGATCCATTGAATTCGAATGCACACTCGAACAGTCAAACATTGCATTGCGGCGATATTGAAACTAACTACAGCCGCGAAAAAGCCGAGCATGTACACGGTGGTGCGAACATGATGTTGCAGTTTGTGAATAACGGTTCGGGTGATTCCACGCTAAAAAGAAATTACGGAAAGATGCTTCTTGGTGTTGGTGATGTTGAAATCGCGTCTATCAAAGATCGGTTTTCTTCGATTTCTGATTTATTCCCAACACTTCGAGAAGTAAATGCAGATGACATTGCAGACATCGAGCCTAATGTTGCACTCATCGATGGTAAACGAAGAGACGATCCAATTTTCGGATTATATGATTCAGTGGGTTGGGCGATTGATTATGGTCGTGTGACAGATAATTGTGTTGCACAAGCGCAGGGTGTAGAAGGAAAAAAAGTTGACGTAAAACTTTCAACAGAAGCGTTGAAAATTACTCGAACTGAAGATGGGTTTGAAATAAAGGTAAAGCATGGAGACACTTTGCACTGCAAATTCCTTGTTGTATCAGCTGGAACGTACAGCTTGCATCTTGCGCAAACGATGGGTAAGGGGAAGCATTTCTCTGTGCTTCCAGTTTCAGGCAGCTTTTATTTTGCACCGGAAGTGCTTCATGGCAAGGTGTACACGGTGCAAAATCCTAAACTTCCATTTGCGGCTATCCATGGTGACCCAGATATGACTAAGCCGAATACGACGAGATTTGGGCCAACCGCGTTGATGCTTCCAGTGCTTGAGCGATTTAATGCAAAAACAGCGCTTGGATTTATGCAGTCATTTCATTTTTCAAAAGGAACTGCTACGACGTTGTTTCATTTGATGAAGGATAAGGATATCCGTGATTTTATCTACGAAAATATTGGGTACGAAGTTCCTGTGCACGGGAAGAAGTTGTTTTTAAAACAGGTTCTTAAAATTGTTCCTTCTATGCAGTTAGACGACCTCGATTTTGCAGACCACACGACGGGTGTGCGCCCGCAACTCATCGATGAAGAAAAGGAAGAATTACTTATGGGTGCGGCTAAATTTAATGACGGCGATGGTGTA
>CAWLAZ010000138.1:0-4553 GCA_963854955.1 Phycisphaerae bacterium
CGAAAAGGACGAGTACACCGAGTATCTTTACTTGCACGGGATTGGAGTAGAATGTGCCGAAGCACTTGCTGAATATTGGCATAAAAAGATGCGAACCGAACTGGGTATCGCAGGCGATGATAAACCGACACCAAAAGAATTGTTTGCGCAGGGCTATCGCGGCAGTCGGTATAGTTTTGGTTATCCTGCATGTCCTGAAATGGATAAGCAAGAAATTTTATTCAAACTTCTAGAGCCAGATCGCATAGGGTGTACGCTTACTGAATTGTGGGAGATCGTCCCAGAACAATCTACAAGCGCACTCATCGTGCATCACCCGCAAGCCAAATATTTCAGTGCTAAATAAAATCCGCATTTTCTTCAAACTACTAAAAGGCATTAATTGACTCTGAGTCAATTAAATTGTTGGTTTAAGGCACATTCT
This sequence comes from Phycisphaerae bacterium, assembly GCA_963854955.1. GTDB lineage: Bacteria > Planctomycetota > Phycisphaerae > Phycisphaerales > SM1A02. The sequence goes on from CAWLAZ010000138.1 coordinate 425, forward strand.
GGGCCAATAAACACATTGCTTTAAATTTTTATGTAGTACATCAACGCTAGAAAGTTCTCAAAGGAATACACATCGGCTTTTGGTATAGTTTTGTGATGTTCTCGATGTTTACGAAGTTAAATACGACCCAGAAAGCAGTTCTTGCGCTGGTGTTGATTTTGCCGGCACCGCTGGTGGGTATTTCGTGTTCCTTGTATTTGCCGCCATTGCAGAACGCGGGGTCGCAAAATATTGAGATTGGAAAAGTCATTTGGGCAGTCGCAAAAATTTGGTTAATGCTGTTACCTGTGGCTTGGCTCTTGTTTGTGGACAAAGGAAAACTCAGTTGGTCGCCGACGAATAGGAATGGCGTCGTAGCAGGATTGCTCTGGTCGATACCCGTTTCAGTGGTACTACTTGGAACGTACTGGATTGTAAAAGGCGGCACGTTTATTGACCCTGAAGCAACGCGCACAATTGAAGACCTTGGCATCACAACACCCGCAAAGTTTTTGATTTTTGCTTCTGCAATGTCACTGGGTAATTCTCTTATGGAAGAGTATGTTTGGCGTTGGTTTGTTTTTAGCAAATTCAAAGTTTTAGTGGGCGTGAGGCCAGCGATAGTGCTTAGTGCTTGCTTCTTTACGGTACACCACGTTGTTATCTTATGGAACGTTGGTTCGACTTGGTTGGTCGTAGTGGGTTCCTGCTCGCTCCTCGTCGGAGGAATCATCTGGGGATATCTTTACAATAAATACAATTCAATCTGGCCGGGCTGGATTTGCCACGTTGCGGCAGATACCGCTATTATGTGGGTTACATGGCAACTGTTAACAAGGAATTAATTACATGAATTATGTGCTTCCACTTATCGCATCGTGCTTTTTTTCGCATACTCTTTTTGCAGCACCTGTCGCTCAAGAAGAATCAGCGTGCTCAACATTAGACATTATCCCCAATGTTGTGACAAACGACATCAAGGCTGGAATTGAAAAGCACATCGAAGATCTATCAAAGGAAAACGGCGGTTTCTTCCCCATCGCCTTTGATGGCAAAGAGATGAAGCTTAAGCTTGTTCGCGTGCACATGGAATATCTTGCAAATCTTGGGCCGCGCCGTCATTTTGCATGCGTCGACCTTGCAAGCGAAGACGGCAATGTGTACGACGTCGATTTCTTTTTATCAGGCGATCCCGGAAATATGACAGTGACCGAAACCACGGTACATAAACTCAACGGACGTCCGTTTTATCTCTGGCGCGAGCAAGAAGATGGAGTGTGGGTGCATGTGGATGCCGATGATGCATCGCGTGAGTTACTAGGCGTGGTCGAAGGCACGGACCAATTTGAGTTCACGTACCAAGCAACACTGCCCGCAATGCCTGAACCTGCCAAGATGTGGATTCCGATCCCAAGTGACGATGCATTTCAAACTATTACGATTAATCGCATCGAAGTTCCAGGTGAACATCGCATATTGAAAGATAAAAAATTCGGCAATCAAATTTTGTATGTTGAGCTTGAACCTAAAGACAGTGGTAAATCAATGTTGCTCCATTTTGATGTTAATCGTCAGGAAAAAGCAGTGCACGTGGATGGAACTTCACCAGAGTTGTTTTTAGCAGCCGAGCAGTTTGTTCCAAAGAACGATAAATTTAAGACGATAGCAGAAGAAGCGCTTGTTGATAAACATGGTGGCGATCTTGTCCGAGCACGTGCATTGTACGACCACACGATTGACCGCATGAAGTACGCAAAGTTTGGTTCGGGCTGGGGAAACGGCGACGCTGATTTTGCATGCGATTCTGCTCGCGGTAACTGCACCGATTACCACTCCTACTTTATTGCCCTTTGCAGAAGCGTGGAAATTCCTGCACGTTTTGCAATTGGTGCTGCAGTCCCATCAAGTCGTGACAACGGCGGGGTAAACGGATATCATTGTTGGGCAGAATTTTATGCAGAAGGCAAGTGGTGGCCAGTCGATATAAGTGAAGCAGATAAATACGCGGCACTTGCAACGTATTACTTTGGGCATAACCCCGCTAATCGAGTGGAGTTCAGTCGCGGTCGAGATTTAGTTGTGGAGCCTGGTCCAGAATCAGGGCCTATCAACTTCCTTGCCTACCCATTGCTCGAAGTTGGTGGCGTACCAGTAAAAGTCAAACCGCAGTTCGGTTTTCAACGAATCGGCTGACGTATAACCAAAGCAAGCATACATTTAATTACCCGAGGGGTAATTAAATGTGTGTAATTAACTGATTATTACAGAGAAAGTTTGTCGTCAAGGTAGGCAACAGCTTGGTCAATGTTGATGTGCTCTTGGGTTGCAGTGTCTCGGTCGCGAACGGTGATGGTGTTGTCTTCGAGCGTGTCGCCATCAATGACAAAGCAGAAGGGTGTACCGGCTTCATCCATGCGAGCGTATCGTTTGCCAATAGATTGCTTTGCGTCGTACTGCACTACATGCTTTTTGCGCATTTCAGCATGCAGTTTCGTTGCTATTTCTGGCATGCCATTCTTATTAACAAGCGGAAAAACTGCGGCTTTAATCGGCGCAATTCGTGGGTTGAACTTCATATAGACTTTTGATGGGCGGTCGTCAGGTGTGTACGCTTCGCACAATAACGCAAGTGTGCCACGGCTGAGACCCGCAGAAGGTTCAATGACATGCGGCGTGTACCGCTCGTTCTTTTGTTGGTCGAAGTAATTGATTTTTTTGCCGCTAAACTCAGTGTGTCTGGATAAATCATAATTGCCACGGTGTGCCACGCCTTCGAGTTCGCCGAAGCCGGGGTCAGTGAAGGGGAATTTGTATTCAATATCGAACGTGCCGCATCCGTCCTTTGCGTAATGCGCAAGTTCATCTGAATCATGTTGGCGCATTTGTAGATTATCTGTGGTTAATCCCATTTTTTGCCACCACTGTTTTCGGTAATCGCACCAGAATTCATACCAGTGTTGGGCATCATCTTCATGACAGAACCATTCAAGTTCCATCTGTTCAAACTCGCGCGATCGGAAGATGAAGTTGCGGGGAGTAACTTCGTTGCGAAATGCTTTCCCAATTTGCGCAATGCCAAATGGAACTTTGACACGCATGGTGTCAACGACATTCATAAAGTTAAGAAAAATGCCTTGCGCAGTTTCAGGTCGTAAATATGCCTTGTTATCTTCTCCACCAGTTGCGCCAACTGTTGTATCAAACATCAAACTGAACTGGCGTGGTTCGGTGAGGGTACCAGCTTCTTTTGTGTCTGGACCAACGATGCGTTCGAATGCTTCAGTTGGCACATCAGTCAACAACGAAGTCGTGTATTGGCCGTCGAGTGAATCGACTTTTTCGTATTTAGCAAGTAATTTCCTTGCTCGTTCTTCAGACTCTTCGTCATGTTCAATGAATGCATACATTCTGCCTTCACCATTACAGTTTGCGATTACGAGCAAGTGGTCTGCGCGATAGCGTGATTTTGTTTCCCTGCAATCGACCATCGGATCGTTAAAACCGCCAACGTGCCCTGATGCTTCCCATACTTTTGGATTTTGGATAATTGAAGAATCGATGCCGACGATGCTCAGCGGATTACCATCTGGCCCCATGGGCGGGCAATGCACCATGTCGTGCCACCATGCATCGCGCAGGTTATTTTTAAGTTCAGTTCCAAGTGGGCCGTAATCCCAAAAACCATTGATACCGCCGTAAATTTCACTTGCGGGGAAAATAAATCCACGCCGTTTACAAAGTGAAACGAGTTCTTCCATTGAAAAAGTAGTTGTCATGGATGCAATTTTAGCACGCGAAGGCGCGACGCGTGTTTGCGAGTTGGCTAGCAAGTGTAATTGCGTGCAATATTGATTCAGGGTCGGCCGATGTTGTATGGGCAATATCAAATGCCGTGCCGTGGTCTGGGCTGGTGCGAATGATTGGGATGCCGACAGTCCAATTCACCGCTTGCTTGGGCGAAAGCAACTTGATGGGTAAAAGTCCCTGGTCGTGGTACATGGCGACGATGACATCAAACGATTCTGCATTGGAAAAAAGTGTGTCAGCAGGAAATGGGCCGTGCACATTGAGTCCGTTGTTTTTCGCTACTTTAATTGCTGGTTCGATTATTCGATTTTCTTCATCACCGAGCAGCCCATTTTCACCTGCA